>CAMBYS010000005.1 GCA_945872165.1 uncultured Clostridia bacterium
GCTGTTCTGCCAGGTCTGCCACGGTCTCAATGGTTTTATTGCCAATTTTTCGTGCTGGTACATTGATAATCCGGCGCAGCCGCAGATCATCTGACGGATTCAGAATCACCCAGAGATAGGCAAGCATATCCTTGACTTCTGCACGGTCAAAAAAGCGCAGGCCACTGACAATACGGTAAGGCACGCCATTTCGTTTGAACGCGCTCTCAATGCTGTTGGACAGGACATGATTGCGATAGAGAATGGCATAATCACTCCAGCTGCCGCCTTCTGCTATCCCTTCCGTGATAGTTCGGGCAATGTATTCCGCTTCTCCTTCCTGGGTATCCGAACGGTGGAACCGAATTTTGGCTCCGTCTCCATTATCTGTCCAAAGCTCTTTTCCCTTTCGCCGTGCATTGTTGCGGATCAGCTCATTGGCTGCACTCAAAATATTCTGGGTGGAACGATAATTCTGTTCCAGACGAATGGTCTTGGTGTTTTTATACTGCTCTTCAAATTCCAGAATGTTGGTAATGGTTGCACCGCGGAATTTATAAATACTCTGGTCATCATCGCCTACCACACAGATGTTTTCATACCCCCCTGCCAAAAGGCTGGTAAGCACATACTGGGCATGGTTGGTATCCTGATACTCGTCCGCAAGCACATAATGGAACTGGCGCTGATACCGTTCCAGTACATCCGGATTGGTCTGCAGCAGCCGGACGGTATTCATAATGATATCATCAAAATCCATGGCATTGGATTCTTTCAGCTGCCGGGCATATTCCCGATAAATTTCCGCAATAGTAGCGTTATAGTAGCTGTCCGCATTTTCGGTTGCAAACATGCGCGGGGTCTGCAAATTATCCTTGGCACGTCCAATGACTGTCGCCACACTTCGTGCATCAAAAACCTTATCATCCAGCCGCTGGTTCTTAATAATTGCAGTCAGCACACGTTTCTGATCATCCGCATCATAAATGGTAAAGGAACGGTCATATCCCAGTGCTTCGCATTCCCGACGCAGAATACGAACACAGACAGAATGAAAGGTAGATGCCCAGATATCCCGGGCGAATTCTTCTCCCAATGCGTTCTGCAGCCGCTGCTGAATTTCCTTTGCAGCCTTGTTGGTAAAGGTAATGGCAAGAATCTGCCAGGGCCTTGCGGGCTCCACACGGCACAGCATCTCGGCACGCATGCGGTTTTCCTCTGTTGGATGGCGCAGGTAATCACGCAAAAACAGAAGATCTTCCTCTGTGGCATCCTCCGGTGCGTATTCATAGGAATATCCTTTTCCGAACCGCAGCAGATTGATAATGCGGTGGATGAGGACCGTTGTTTTGCCGCTGCCTGCACCAGCGAGTACCAGCAGAGGACCCTCGGTATGAAAGACTGCTTCACGCTGGCGGTCATTCAGGCTTTCAAATTCCCGTTCAATAATCGCACTGCGCATGGCAGCATACTGTATGTCAAATCTTGTTTGTTCCATGATTGTCTCCTTGTTCAGACTTGACTTTCAGTATAGCACAAATTGCAAACGGGAACAAGCAATCTAGGGCGTATCTGGAAAGTCGAAAATTTTGATTATTTCTACAAATGCGGATCGCTTCTTCGTTAAAACCACTTGGAATCCGGAAGGATTCCTGCGTGTTTTTGCCTCGAATCGCCCTCGCCTTTGGGAAATATTCGTCATTTTCTTTGTTTTCAGATAGCGCCTAATGATCGGTTGTCATAATCGCCCGCATCTGTTCAATGGCCTTGCGTTCCAGACGGGATACCTGTACCTGGGAAATACCCAACTGCCGGGCACATTGCTGCTGGGTTTGGCTGCGGAAATATCGAAGCAGTATAATCCGTCGTTCCTTTTCTCCCAGCCGCTGCATGGCTTCCTGCAGGGTGACAGATTCCAGAATTTTGTCCTCAATTCCATCATCCCCCAGCATATGCTCCAATGTCACCCCATCATTGCCTATCTCTCGCTGCAGGGAATCGGTGGGCATCAGGGCATGCTCACAGGCAGCGATTTCTTCCGGTGAAACCTCCAGCAGATCAGACAGCTCAGAAATCGTAGGCTCCTGTCCGGTTTTCATGGTGAGCTGCTCTCTGGCGGCATTCACACGGATAGCAAGGGCTTTGATGCTCCGGCTCACCTTGACTGAACCGTCATCCCTTAGAAAACGGCGGATTTCTCCGCTGATTTTGGGTACAGCATAGGTGGAAAACCGGGTGCCATAATCACAGTCAAAGCCCTGAATTGCCTTCAGCAGTCCCATACTGCCAAGCTGAAATAAATCTTCCATGTCCACACCATGTCCTGCATACCGCCGGACAATGCTCCAGACAAGGGCACTGTTGTCACGAATCAATGCTTCACAGGCAGCGTCATCTCCGGATTGTGCCAGCCGGAGCATGCTAAGCTGCTCTTCTGCGCTATTTCTGTCCAAAACGAAGTGCAATCTGCTTGGTCATGGTGACCTGGGTGCCAATTCCCTCTCTGGAACGTACCTTTAGCTTATCCATAAAACTCTCCATAATCGTAAATCCCATACCGGAACGTCCGGCATCACCGGTTGTAAACATAGGCTGCCGTGCCTGCTGTACATCTGGAATGCCGCAGCCCTTATCCCGCACAGTGATTTGAATTTCACCGGTATCATACAGCTTTGCTCCCAGTGTTATGTATCCCATTTCATTGCGATAGGCATGGACAATGCAGTTGGTAACCGCTTCACTGACCGCTGTCTTGATGTCATTGATTTCATCAATGGTTGGGTCCAGCTGTGCCGCAAAAGCTGCAATTGCCTGACGGGCAAAGGCCTCATTGCTGGAGCGGCTTGGAAATTTAATGCTCATTTGGTTGATTTCGCTGCGCATATCATATCCTCCTCTGTTTCTGTTTTTTTCGGCAGTTTTGGCAGGAACTGCACCCTGTTCTGAATGCCGCCGGCACGAAAAATCCGCATGGCAGATGGTGGTGTGCCGACAACACAAAAGGATTGACCAGCTCCCATAATATTGCGTTGTGCCCCCAGCACCACGGCAATTCCGGAGCTGTCCATAAAGGTCAGACCGGATAAATCCAAATAAATCGGCTCATTGGCATAGAGAATCATGGTTTTTTCCAGATATTCCACGCATTGTGCTGCTTCATGATGTCCCAGCTCACCGCAGAACCGGATGACAATGCCGCAATCCTCCCGTTTGTGTGAACACTTCATTGCTTTTTCACTCCCAGACAAAAAAATAGAACCATCCTTCTTTCAAAAGACAGTTCTATTATAGAAAACATGATGAAATTTTTTTGTCAGATAGCGCCGTTTTTCAAAGCATTTTTTGCTTCTCCGGCAACATAGAGCGAACCGCACACAATCACGGCATCCTCCTCTGCCGCACCGCGCACCGCACGTTTCAACGCAGATACCACATCTCCACAGTCAAAGACATTGGTATACGGCGAAAATTCCCGGATTCGGATAGCCAATTCCCGGCTGGAAAGGGCACGGGGATTTTCCGGCTGCACGGTATATACTGCGTCTGCACGGCGAACCAGCATACGGATGCACAGGTCATACTGCTTATCGGCAACCATGCCCAGCACAAGGGAAATACCACCGGCAGGCAGCATGCAGTCCAGTGTCTCACACAATGCCGTGACTCCATCCACATTGTGGGCGCCATCAATCATCAGCAACGGTTCCGTTTGAATGACCTCCTGCCGGGCAGGCATAGTGGCTTCAGCAAATCCCTCTATGATATCATTTTCCGAAATGCTCCAGCCATGTTCCCGCAGTACCTGCAATGCAGCATAGGCTGTGGCAGCATTGGCTGCCTGATGCCGGCCTACCAGACGCAGATGGAACGGCTTGCCGTCAATGATACAATCTGTCCCTTCCAGCGTAAAGCTGACAAGTTCCGGTACCGGTGCCTTTATATAGCCGGCGCTGACATCATAACAGCGTTTTTGCAAAATGACATCCACAGACTCTGTCTGTCCGGGATAATTCACCAGGGTGGAACCATTCTTGATGACATAGCTCTTATCCGCAGCAATTTCCTCTACGGTATTGCCCAGCACTGCCATATGGTCCAGTGCCACATGGGTCATCACAGTCACCTCAGGTGCATCAATGACATTGGTAGCATCGTACCGTCCGCCCAGGCCAACCTCTAATACCACAATATCACAGGCCTGCTCCACAAAATACAGCATGGCACAGGCAGTGGTGAATTCAAATTCGCCGATGCTTTCGCCTTCCGGCAAATGCAGATTCCGTTCCACCTCAAGAACATGCTGCGCAATCCGGCACAGGTCAGCCTGTGGAATTGTTTCTCCATTAATGCATATCCGTTCACAGAAATCCATCACGAACGGCGAGGTAAACAGGCCGGTCTTGTAGCCGGAATGCTGTAAAGCGGAAGCACTTAACACCGCCGTGCTTCCCTTGCCATTTGTGCCTGCAATGTGGACAAATTTCAGTTTTTTCTGCGGATTCCCCACAGCCGCCAGCAGCGCACGCATGCGGTCAAGGCATGGTGTACCGCTGAAACGGCCATGGGCATGAATCTCGTTTAATGTCTGTTCGTAATCGTACATAGGGCTCAGTCCAGTGCGGACAGGCTTTCCTGCAGCTTGGCAATCTGTTCCTTCAGCTTTGCCGCCTTGACACGTTCACCCTCAACGACCTGCTCCGGTGCCTTTTTCAGGAAGCCCGGATTATTCAGCTTCTTTTCAATGAAGGTCAGATCCTTCTCTGCCTTCTTCATTTCCTTGGACAGACGAGCCTTTTCCTTCTCAAAGTCAACCAGCTCATTCATCGGCAGATACATCTGGACATCACCGGTAACAACAGATACCATCTTGGCAGCATCAGCCGGAGCGGTATCCGAAACCGTCAGCTCATTGGAGTATGCCAGCTTGAGGAAGCATGCCTCACCGGCGGTAAAGACAGCCTGACGATCTGCATCTGCGGTAACAACAAAGACACGTGCCTTCTTAGACGGCGGTACATTCATCTCTGCACGGCGGTTACGGATGGCACGAATGCTCTCCATCAGAATTTCCATCTGTGCTTCCTCCGTGGGGAAGTTCAGCGCATCGGTGTATTCCGGCCACTTGGACAGCATGATGGTCTCACCCTCATGAGGCAGTGCCTGCCAAATGGTCTCCGTGATGAACGGCATGAACGGATGCAGCAGCTGCATGGAACCGGAAAGAACATAGCACAGAACATTCTGTACGTTCTCACAGGTCTCCTTATCTTCCTTGTTCTGCAGACGGGTCTTTGCAATTTCAATATACCAGTCGCAGAATACATCCCAGATAAAGTCATTCAACTTCTGTGCGGCAATGCCCAGCTCATACTTGTCAATGTTGGTTGTGACATCCTGAACCAAGGTATTGTACTTGGACAGAATCCACTTATCCTCCATGGTCAGGTTCTCCGGCAGCTGTACCTTATCAATGGTCAGATTCATCTGGATGAAGCGGGATGCATTCCAGATCTTATTGCAGAAGTTACGGCTTGCCTCAACACGATCCTTGGAATAACGCATGTCGTTTCCTGGAGAGTTGCCGGTAGCCAGGGTGAAGCGCAGCGCATCTGCGCCATACTGCTCAATCACCTTCAGCGGATCAATGCCGTTGCCCAGAGATTTGGACATCTTTCTGCCCTGCTCATCACGTACCAAGCCATGGATATAAACGGTCTTGAAGGGTACCTGCTTCATATGCTCCATACCGGAGAAGATCATGCGGGCAACCCAGAAGAAGATAATATCATAGCCGGTAACCAGAGTATCGGTGGGATAGAAGTATTCCAGTTCCTTGGTGTTATCCGGCCAGCCCAGTGTGGAGAACGGCCACAGTGCAGAGGAGAACCAGGTATCCAGTACATCCTCTTCCTGACGAATATGGGTGCTGCCGCACTTCGGACAAACGGTAACGTCTTCTTTGGCAACCTCCATGTGTCCGCAGTCCTCACAATAGTAAGCCGGGATTCTGTGACCCCACCACAGCTGACGGGAAATACACCAGTCATGGACATTTTCCATCCAACGGATATAGGTCTTGCTGAAGCGCTCCGGAACGAACTTGATTTCGCCTTCTTCTACCACACGGATGGCTTCCTTTGCCAGCGGTGCCATCTTGACAAACCACTGTGCGGAGGTCATCGGCTCTACGGTCGTACCGCAGCGGTAGCAGGTGCCAACATTATGGGTATGGTCTTCAATTTTCACCAGACGGCCTTCTGCTTCCAGATCAGCCAGAACTGCCTTGCGGCATTCATAGCGGTCCATGCCCTGATACTTGCCGCCGTTTTCATTGACGGTAGCATCCTCATTGAATACCAGGATCTGTTCCAGATTATGGCGCTGGCCCATGTCAAAGTCATTCGGGTCATGGCACGGTGTGGTCTTTACGCAGCCGGTACCAAATTCCTTATCAACATAATCATCCGCAAAAATCGGAATCTCACGGCCAATGATCGGCAGGATCGCCTTCTTGCCAATCAGATGCTGATAGCGCTCATCCTCCGGATTGACTGCAACGCCGGTATCACCCATAAAGGTTTCCGGACGGGTGGTTGCAACAATAATGCTCTCATCAGAATCCTTGATATCATACTTGATATACCACAGCTTGCCCGGCTGGGTTTCATATTCAACCTCAGCATCCGACAGTGCAGTAGCACAATGGGGGCACCAGTTAATGATGCGGCTGCCCTTGTAAATCAGGCCCTTGTCATACAGGTTGACAAATACTTCCTTAACCGCCTTGGAGCATCCTTCATCCATGGTAAAGCGCTCACGGCGCCAGTCACAGGAAGAGCCCAGCTTCTTCAGCTGCTGGATGATGCGGTTGCCGTACTGGTTTTTCCAGTCCCATACACGTTCCAGGAACTTGTCACGGCCCAGATCATACCGGGTCAGGCCCTCTTCCTTGCGCAGGTTCTCTTCTACCTTAATCTGGGTAGCGATACCGGCATGGTCAGTACCCGGCATCCACAGCGCGGAATAGCCCTGCATACGCTTGGTACGAATCAGGATATCCTGCAGGGTTTCATCGAATGCATGGCCCATATGCAGCTGACCGGTTACATTCGGAGGCGGAATGACAATGGTAAACGGTTTTTTGTTCTCGTCTACTTCCGCATTGAAATAACCCTTTTCCTCCCACGTTTGATACAGCTTATCTTCTGTGGCAGACGGGTCATACGTCTTTGGCAATTCGTTGGTCACGAAAATTGCACTCCTTTCTATGGCATTCTTTTCTTTGTCAGATGACGCGGCAGCACCAAAAAGAAAAAAGCCCCCGTCCATACGATCAGGACGAAGACTGTCTGTACTCCGTGGTACCACCCAATATTCGCGCAAACCAGCAGCCTGAGGCTGATGCTGCACGCACTTAGCTGCCGGATAACGGTGGCAAACCGAAGGCACTTACTGCCGGCATCCGCCGGGTTCGGCACACTGACTCAGAAGCGACCTTCCCTCCCCTGCCGCGAAATCTTACACCAACCGATTTCTCTCTATGCCGGACACAGGGACGTACTCCTCTTCTTCAACGTCTTTCTCATGTTTTAGACCTGATTATTATAGTATTTTCCGCCGGCTTTGTCAAGAAGCCTTATCGTTTTCCCTACAAATAATTGAGGAAATCTGAAGGTATCCGCTACACTCCCGGTGATGGATACAATAAGCCTGCACACTGTCCCGGGAAAAGTATCTTTTTTCCAGAAGGAATTTTTCTGCAGATAATCTTACACGGAAAATATCTTTACAAATCCGATTTTCTGTATTATTATGGATATAGTTGAAAGGAGGGCCCGTAATGCTAGACGGAACAAGGAAGTTCAATTTAAAAGAGGAAAGTGACAAGGAAATGAAGCGCGTGCTTCAGACGGTATATGACGCTCTCAAGGAAAAGGGCTATAATCCAATCAACCAGATTGTGGGTTATCTGCTCTCTGAGGATCCGACTTATATCACCAACTACAACAACGCACGCAGCCTGATCCGCAAAATTGATCGAGATGAGCTGATGCAGGAGCTGATTTCCCATTACTTGGATCTGTAATTTGAACATGCAAACCACGCACAGGACGCAATTGCGTCCTGTGTTTTTTTCTTTTTTAATCGTGTCTTGTATATTTTATATACTCGTACACCTAAAGCTGCCTGAAACGGAAGATATTTCCTTATTCCCCTGTATTTCTGCAGCAAACATCTCGTAATTTCTTTGATATACAATGCATAAATTACAACAAATTGTTTGACAGATATTGATGCATGTGCTATACTGTAATCAATGTAACCGAATTGTAATGTTTTGTTAGGACTTTTGTAACCTCAGTCCAATTTGTGTGGTGGAGATCTTTCTCCATGTTTGACATGTATTCTCTGGCGTGTTATACTGGATATATTGTGTATTCGTACAAATGATTTCTTATATAAAGGAGAACACCTTATGTCAGCTACAAAAAAAGGCACAGATAACGACATTCTGACCTACAAGGGTCATCCACTGATGAGACATAACAACATTATCTACTATGGCAGCATGAGTGATCGCTATATTATTATGATGCAGATCCTGGAAACAAAGGTTGTAAAGGATATTGAGGTTGCAACAAAAGTTTCCGTTCAGCTGCAGCAGACTTCCCCGAGTGTCCGTCCTAAGGACCGCATTGTAAAGAAGACTGAAAAGAACGGTCTGTATACCGCTCTGGATATCGCCGTGGTATGGCTGAACAGAGCACTGTCTGCAAAGTAAAAGTATCATTTCGTATTTCAGGAGGTTCCCAACAATGATAAGTTCAGAGAAGATGAGATTTGCCGTCACGACAGCAGCAGCTGCCGCAGTTGTTACCACCGGTGCGTTTGCTGCAAACGTAACATCTACAACCAATGTGAATGTACGTTCCGGTCCGGGAAATTCTTATTCTGTTCTGACTGTTATGAAGTCGGGAACCACCACTTCCAGTCTGGGTACTTCCGGCAACTGGACCAAGGTAACGGTAAACGGTAAGACCGGCTATGTATACAGCAAGTATCTGTCCGGTACCGGCAACACCACTTCGGTTCAGCCGTCTACCCCCACCACCAGCACCTCCAAGACCGTATATATCACTGCATCTGCACTGAATGTACGTTCCGGTGCAGGTACTTCCTATAATGTCATCGGTACCCTGACCAAGGGTAAGTCTGCAAGTGTTGTGGGCACCTCCGGCAACTGGTACAAGATCAAGTATGGCAGCGGTTATGGCTATATCAGCTCATCTTACACCAGCACAAATGCTCCGTCCAACAGCACTTCCAACACCCCTCCGACCACTTCCACTTCCAACGCGAAGACATATTACTGCACCACCGCAGGCCTGAATGTTCGTTCCGGCCCGGGTACATCCTATGCTTCCAAGGGTTCTCTTTCTCTTGGTCAGGCGGTTTCCGTTGTTGATTCCTCCAGCTACTGGCATAAGATCAAGTTCGGCAGTGGTTACGGCTATGTTGGTTCCAAGTATCTGTCTGCTTCCAAGCCGTCTGATTCCACCAGCACTCCCTCCAATCCGTCCTCTGTAACACCAACTACCAAGACGGTATATACCACCTGTTCCCTGAATGTTCGTTCCGGTGCAGGCACATCTTACAGTGTTATCGGCGTTCTGGCTTCCGGCAAGTCCGCAAGTGTTGTAGGCACCTCCGGCAGCTGGTACAAGATCAAGTACGGCAGCGGTTATGGCTACATCGGCAGCGCATATACCACTTCTACTGCTCCGTCTTCCAATTCTACTCCGTCTACACCGAATACCCCGAGTTCCAATTCCAGCATTGTTTCCTATGCTAAGACCTTCCTGGGTCGTCCGTATGTTTACGGCGCTGCTGGTCCGAGATCCTTCGACTGCTCCGGCTTTACACAGTATGTATACGCTCACTTTGGCAAGTCGATTCCGCGCAGCTCTGCTGCTCAGTACGCTAGTTGCTCCAAGATTTCCAAGTCCAGCCTGCGTGCCGGTGATCTGGTATTCTTCTCGAATTCCTCTTCCGGCGGTTCTGTTGGTCATGTAGCAATTTACATGGGCAACGGTCAGATCATCCATGCAGCTAACTCCAGACGCGGCGTCTGCACGGACAGCCTGAACAGCTCCTACTACACTTCCCATTACATCGGTGCTGGTCGCTACTAATTGATTTACATATGAAAATAACCCGGCTGATTTACAGCCGGGTTTTCTTTTATGTTCCGCTGACCACCAGCGTATTATCCTTTATCGTCACGGAATCAACCACAGCGACCTGCTTCTGCACCTCCCGCTGAAAGCCTTTTTCCATTTGATCGTAAAAATCCTCAGGAAGCATGGAATCCGGAATCTCAAGGGAACCGATTGAAATTCCAATCGGGTTAATTCCTACGCTTTTGTCTGCCTCAGCCTGCATGCGAAGCTTCAACTCTGCTGGCAATGTGTCCGGGAACATTTGCAGCACTGCCTGATATGCTTCAGACATACTGCTGTCCTGTGCCTCCAGCAGTTTTGCAATATCAGCCTTTTGCATATTGCCTGTCACACAGATTTCTCCTGCTTCGGTAATCTCCACAGTCAGATCACTTACCGGCAGCTCATCCCCCAAGGTTTCCTGTACGATAGCAGAGACCAGGTCTTCCCCGATCACCATTTCCCGGGATTCCTGTTCCGGTTCCGCTGCAGGTCCTTCTGTGTGTTCCTGCAGCTGCAAACCCGGTTCATGCTCCGGCAGCGAGGCAGTCCAGATTTTTCGTCCGGCAAAGGCCACTGCCACAAGAATCACAATTGCTGCAAGGATAATCCATCGCCTTTTTGGCATTCCACCCATACTGTAACCACTCCATTCCATGTGCTAAGCGTATGTGCTTGTATGCAAAATTATACCTGTTTCCCTGTAGAAAAAAACCACTGAAAGCAGCTGTGCCTCCAGTGGTTTTGTTCATCAAGCAATATTTTTTACAAAGCAGCGGCAAGCATCATGCTTCCGGCGTGTCAGACTGCCAGACTTCCTTCAAAGAGGTTGCCAGGCCAGCCATGCCCTGAATTTCCGACGGAATGATAATCTTGGTTGCCTTTCCGTCTGCTGCCTTGGTAAACGCCTCCAGCGCTTTCAGACGGAGCACCTTGTCATTGGGTGCTGCTTCATTCAGCAGAACCAGAGAGTCTGCCAGAGCCTTCTGTACGGTCATCAGCGCTTCTGCCTGACCCTGTGCTTCCTTGATCTGTGCTTCACGCTTTGCGTCTGCACGCAGTACCATAGATTCCTTTTCGCCCTGTGCCACCAGAATCGCGGACTGCTTCTGGCCTTCTGCTACCAGAATTGCTTCACGGCGTTCGCGTTCTGCCTTCATCTGCTTTTCCATGGATTCCTGGATTGCCTTCGGCGGAATGATGTTCTTCAGCTCCACACGATTGACCTTGATGCCCCATGCATCGGTTGCTTCATCCAGAATGGTGCGCATCTTGGAATTGATGACATCACGGGAAGTCAGGGTTTCATCCAGTTCCAGATCACCGATAATGTTTCTCAGCGTGGTTGCTGTCAGGTTTTCAATGGCAGCCATTGGATTTTCCACACCATAGGTGAACAGCTTCGGGTCTGTAATCTGGAAATATACAACCGTATCAATCTGCATGGTAACATTATCCTTGGTAATAACCGGCTGGGGTTCAAAATCAACAACCTGTTCCTTCAGAGTTACCTTGCGCGCGATCTTTTCAATCAGCGGAATTTTAAAATGCAGGCCAGTCTGCCAGGTTCCCTGATAGGAGCCCAGGCGTTCAATGGTATATGCTTTTGCCTGCGGTACAATCTTGATATTGGAAACCAGAATAATCACAACAATCAGTACCAAAATCAAAAAAATCATTCTTATACCTCCTCAACGGTTCACTTCACAACGTTCCACGATTGCCTTTACGCCGGAAATCTGCCGGACGACCACCGTTTCACCTTCTGAAATGATTTCATCATTCTGTACAGCTCTGGCTGTCCACACCTGCCCCATCAGTCGAATCTGTCCCGTGCCATTCCGATCATCTATGGTCTGAATGACAACAGCAGTCTGACCAAGGATACGGTCCGCATTGGTGCGGTCCTGCCGCGGACGTAAAAGATTGCGTGTCACCGGTCGAAGGAGAATCAGCAAAACAATCGAAAGCACAAGGCAAACGCTGATCTGAACCAATTCACCAAAGCCCAATGCCGCTGCAATCATTGCACCAACAGAACCCACTGCAAACCAGATTGTCAGCAGTTGTGTTGTGCCTGCTTCAATCACCAGACAGGCAATCAGCACAATCAACCAGAAATATACAGGGGGAATCAGAGCAATCATAACATTTCCTCCCTTCCCGTTAACTATATCATAATAATACAATAATGTATATGGAGCAGATGTAAATTTTTATAAATGTAACGAAACTGTAATCACTGGGGCAGGTTTTCCTGTCCCCATTTCCGGTCAAGCAAATACCGCCTGCGATACTTCAGCATAGCATAATCAGAAATGCGTTTGAGGACAGTGATATTGGTTGCGCCGCCGACGGCACCCACAATTGGCTGGCTTTGGAGGAATTTTGCATACAGCATATCATCTGACAAAGCTTTTGCGGTTTTTCGGATCTGTGCGTCCAATTCTCCTGTCAGCTGTGCCAGTTCCTCCGGCTCCCGCTGCTTGGCTCCGCACAGGCTCCGGCACATGGTATTCATATTCTCATCCCGTTCCTCCATTTCCTCCCCGCTGTACAGTGCGGTTTCAATGACCTTCAGCTGGAAAAACCGTTCTTCCATCCGGTCATAATCATAGCCAAAAGAAAGGGAAATTTCATACAGATTTCGCAGGATGACACTGACAAACAATGGAATATCCGGCAGTCCTACACCCAGCAGTCCCAATCCGATTCCTTCTGCAGAGGAAAGCAACAGGTTTTTAGCTGCATAGCTGCCTGCCTTTTTCCGAAAGGCACGGACATTCCGTTTATCCTCCCGAATGCTTGCCGCATATTCCCTGACCTTATATTCCGCCTGCCGTTTTTCCTTATCATAGGTTTTTTCAATCACAGCAATGCCCTTTTCAAAGATCAGCTGAAACGCTTTGACAAAGGCAGTATCCAGTTTATCCTGCATGCCCTTGGGGACAATTTTCTGCAGCTTTGCCAGTACGCTTTCATGTGCCACACAGTGCTTATACCGATATTTTTCCTCTTTTCGGGTCAAATCCTTCCATTCTTTATCCCATAAATTTTTCTTCATGGCAGTCACTCCATTCATATAGATTAGAAGCAGGATTGTTTTTTATTATGGCAGCATAGATGCAGGCTATATCATGGCTTCGTTTATTATAGCACACAAAAAGCCTGACGGAAATGATATATATCCGGGATTCCGGGTACATATCAAAACCATCAGGCTTTTACTCTATTCTTCGGTTTCCAGCTGTGCAAGAATCATATTGCGGCAGGAATCAAAATAGGCATCCAGTTGGAAAGCATCCTGATCCACAAGGTACTGCAGGGTTGCCCCTTCCATCATGGAAACCATCAGCGCTGCCAGAAAATCTCTGCGTTCATGGGATACATGCGGGGCATACCGGGCAATCACACGGGCAATTTCCTCGCGCCAGCCACGGAACGATGCGCTGAACAGGAATTTTACTTCGGAATCCAGTCGGGTCATCGCCCAGAAATCCAGTTCCGCATAATCATACTGTGTCTCATGCAGGATAAATTGCTTTTTCTGTGCAAAGAAAATATCCAGCTGTTTTTCCAGCGTATGCTCTGCATTTTTCCGCAGTTCCCCCCGGATGTTATGACACCGGTTATAGGTACGCTGCAATACAGCAAACAACAGATCACGCTTGGATTTGAAATAGTAATGAATATTGGACTGGAACAATCCGGCACGTTCCGCCACCAGACTGATTCGTGTTCCACTGATGGAGTGGGTACGAATTACATCCAGTGCAGCTTCCAGAATACGATCTTCTGTGGATGCTGCCTTTTCACTCTGGAGCTTCATATATCACCTGTTCATCATAATGGTATCGGTACTCAGTACCGGTGGACGAATGCCACCGGAAATCTGTGCATTTTTCCGTGCAATACGAACGATATCATTGGAATGGTCACCGATACGCTCGAAATCATGCAATGCTTCTGCGAAGATAATGCCCGGTTCCGTACTGCACTGCTTGGCACGCAGACGCGCAATATGGTTGTTTTCCGACTGCCGGGTTTTTTCATCAATGGAATCCTCCATCCGGTGCAGCTGCAGTGCATCCTGCTCAGTCAAATCATGACACAGGAAACCACAGAACGCCCGGTCGAACATCAACAGATCGGTTTCATAAATATCCATCAGCTCATTGCGTGCTTCTTCTGAATACACCAGCTTGTTCTGGACACTTTTTTCGGTCTTTTCCAACAGATTGATTGCATGGTCACCAATGCGCTCCAGATCACCCAGCAGATGGAACATATTTGCCACCAGCTGCGGAATATGGGACGGAAGGCTGTGACCGCTGAAATCAACCAGATAATCGGTCATACCATGATTGAGGAAATTGATGACATTTTCCCGTTCACGGATTTCCTCTGCCCTGCTGATATCATTGTTAATCATACCTTCTGCTGCAAGAATATAGTTCTCACGGACCAGACCGGCCATACGTTCTGCTTCCTTATACAGCTGACGCATGGTAACGCTTGGGGCATCAATCTGCTTCGCATCAATGTATGTAAACCGATATGCGTTTTCGTGTACCTTCTTGGGAATGAAACGATAGGAAATGCTCACCAACTGCTTGACAAACGGCAGGAGGATCAGTGCAGTGACCAGTTTGAAGGTGATGTGGAACATAGAGATCTGAACCACAGTGTTGGTGGTAAACCAGTCATAAACGTTCACAAATGGTGTCAGTATGCAGAGCGGTACAAAAAGAATGGCACCGATGACATTATAGGTACAATAAATGATTGCTGCACGCTTGGTATTATTTTTTGCACCAATGGCAGACAGGAACGGTGTGACAGACGAACCTACGTTGATACCGCAGATCAGGAACGCCGCAAAATACATCGGCATCAATCCCTGCATCGCCAGTGCCTGCAGGACACCAACTGCTGCGGAAGAGCTCTGAATAACTGCGCACAGCAGGATGCCTACCATGACGCCAAGAATCGGATTGGTTGCGCTGGCAATAAACTGCTGGAATTCCGGAATATCCTTCAATCCGGACATGGATGAGCTCATGGTATGCAGTCCCTGGAACAGAATACCAAAACCAAGAATGACCTGACCGATATACTTTTGCAGATTCTTTTTACAGAACATCTGCATCAGTGCACCGATAAAAATACAGACCGGAGCAAGCCAGGAGATATCCAGAGCAATCAGAATACTGGTCATAGTGGTACCCACATTGGCACCAAGAATGACACCGGCAGCCTGAATCAAATCCATAATACCTGCATTCAGGAAGCCCATACACATGACGGTAGTCGCTGAAGAGGACTGCACACAGGCAGTTACGAAAACGCCAAGCAGAAAACCCATAACCGGATTTCGTGTCAGCTTTTCCAACAGATTGTTTAGCTTTGGCCCGGCAGCAAGCTCCAGTCCGGCACCCATATATTTCATGCCAAACAGGAACAGGCCCAGACCGCCGCATAGCGACAGAATGTTATTTAGTCCCATTATGTTCTCCTTAACATCAACTGTTCAGTTTCGCAATGATATGACATTGGAAAACTGTACGGACTCGGCGCACTTCATCTGCACCTGCATCAAATATTATAACACTTCCCCCCTTCGTTTGCACCAATTATTTTACATTTCTTTAAAAAAGCCGGCGAAATCTTTACGGACATTTGATGTAAATTTTACATAATGATAAAATAGCCATAAAAAGGAGAACATATACTTTTTCCCGCTGTCCTATCACTGCAGTATATAATTGCTGTTATGCAAAGATTATCCCGAAAAATAACGGAATGTTTGTTCATAAAAGGTATGTTTCAAAATGATCTGCATCCGCCTGCAATGTATCCAGAAAACATTTCACATGGTATCCGTCTGTCGTGGCATGATGACACGTCATGGACAGCGGCATGAGAATGCGTCCGTCCTGCTCATAGAATTTTCCCGCTTCTACAGATGGAAAATAATATGGCTTATTTTCGTAGGAGTGAACAGAAAAATACCCCTATCGCCACAGCCTTCCGCTGTCTGCCATAGGGGATTCTGTCCTGAATCACATGATACGATATTACAATACCTTGCTGCCATTTGCTGTCAGCTTGAATTTTGCACCCAGCATTTCCGCTGCCCGTCTGCACATTACCATACGTCCAAGAAAGATTTCAAAGTATTCATACATGGTGCAGATATGCTCATCAATCTGAAGATTCAGTGCTACCGTGGATTTTTTTGCATTGATCTTTAAGTTTGCCTCTGTTACAGCAAAATTTACCCGGTCATGGATATCAAATGATGCCTGTTCCTTTTCCCGTACACGATTTCGCCGCACATCGGTTTTATCCGCAATAATCAGTGCCGCAGAAATCGGATCCATCGCTCCTCCGGTGGATTCATCGTGATGCCCAATGGCAGAAACCACCGTAATCCGATCCTCCAATGGCAGTTTCATTCCTTTCAGCAGCTCATTGGCAAGGATTGCACCATACTCCGCATGATGGGTTCGATTGACAGCATTGCCAATATCATGCATAAAGCCCGCAATTCTGACCAGTTCAATGTCGTGTTCCGGATAGTCAAATTTCCGCAGAATTTCCGCTGCATGTTCTGCTACCAGCGTACAATGCGCCTGAGAATGGTCAGTAAATCCCATTACACCCAGATTTTCGTTTCCCTTGCGCAGAAATGCACGGATCTCTTTGTTTTCCCTGACCTTCTGATACAATGTCACATCTTTTTTATTCGTCGCCAAAGCTGATACCTACCGCCTTTACCTCTCGGATCATAGAACTGTCCGGATCAACCTTTTTTAACTTGCCGGCTACCTTTTTTAATGGCACCGGCTCAATTCTGCCGTTTATTATGCCAACCATGTTGCCGTATTGCCCGTGCAAAATTAAATCCGCAGCAGCGGAACCCAATCTCGTTGCCAGAACACGGTCGTATGGACAGGGTGAGCCACCCCGCTGCATATGTCCCGGCACGGTAATCCGCACTTCTTTTCCGGTTTTCTTTAAAATCTCATCTGCAAGCTCATAGGAAACCGATGGATATTTGCTGTTTTTCTGTTTTTTCTCCCGTTCCTTTTTGCTGAGCGCTGCATCCTTTTGGGAAATTGCTCCCTCTGCGACGGCAAGAATGGTAAACCGTTTCCCTGCCTGATCCCGTTTTTCAATGGCCTGTACTATCCGCCTTCTGTTAGAATACCTGAAAACTCCTCAGGGGAAAGTTTTCGGTAATTCCCATAAATCAGCCCTTTATAACCATCCTCAAAGCCGTATATTTCTACCTCCCTGTTCTGTTCATACAACGCTTTTGCTACTCCGCGCATGGCAGGATTCAGTGCCTGACAGTCGCCTCCGCTGGTAAGCATTCCGATTCTCAACATAAACGGTCCTTCCTCTGCATTTCTGGTATTCAATCATCTGAAACCGATTGGCAGCCTGCCCAGCCAGACGACCTGCTGTATGATTTAATCTTTCCTGATTGCGTAAAATCATTCATTCGTCCGGGATCTTGCTGTCATATGGTTGTGATTTCGATTGCATATGTATTATTACAGCAGTTTTCCCTCTGTTTTTCTACCATTGTCGTGTAAAATTATGTCATATCATGTAAAATATTCTCTAACCCAATTTCTGCTGTCTGCTGCCTGACAGAGGAAAGCCCGTATTGATGTCAAAAAAGGAACGGGGCAAAAGCCCCGTTCCTGCTCATCTTTCTATGACAGATGCTTACATCAGCTTGCGGAACAGCATCTTGAAATCTTCGACGCCTGCATCCTTTGGATTGCCCGGTGCACAGGCATCCGCTGCTGCGGATTCTGCCAAAAAGTCCAGATCTTCCTCCTTGAGTGCTTCCAGCTTGGAAGGAATGCCTACATCTGCGGACAGCTGACGGACAGCATCTATTGCTGCCTTGCGATAGGTTTCCTGATCCATACCGGCAGTATCAACGCCCATTGCTTCCGCAATTGCCTTATATTTTTCTCCGGTGCAGTCTGCATTGTATTCCATGACAATTGGCAGCATCATAGCACAGGCAACACCATGCGGTGTATCATAAACTGCACCCAATGTATGTGCCATGGAATGGGCAATACCCAGACCGACATTGGAGAATGCCATACCGGTTACAAACTGTCCCAATGCCATGCCTTCCCGGCCTTCATCCTCATTCTGTACAGCAGAACGCAGATTCTTGGCAATCAGGCGGATGGCTTCCAGATTCAGGCAGTCAGCAAGAGCCCATGCTGCCTTCGTGGTATAGCCTTCAATGGCATGGGTCAGTGCATCCATGCCGGTGGAAGCAGTCAGACCCTTTGGCATCGAGGACATCATATCCGGATCAACAATGGCAATATCCGGGATATCATTGGTATCCACACAGACAAACTTGCGCTTTTTCTCCACATCCGTGATGACATAATTGATGGTAGCTTCTGCTGCCGTTCCGGCGGTTGTAGGTACGGCAACGGTAAATACTGTGCGGTTCTTCGTGGGAGCCACACCCTCCAGTGAGCGGACATCCTCAAATTCCGGATTATTAATGATAATACCAATTGCCTTGCCAGTATCCATGGAGGAACCGCCGCCAATGGTAATCATGTAATCCGCACCGGAAGCTTTATAAGCTGCAACACCCGATTTGACATTTTCAATGGTGGGATTCGGCTTGATGTCGGAATAAACCTCATATGCCATATGATTGGCAT
The DNA here is from genome assembly GCA_945872165.1 of uncultured Clostridia bacterium. Taxonomy (GTDB): domain Bacteria; phylum Bacillota; class Clostridia; order Oscillospirales; family Butyricicoccaceae; genus Butyricicoccus_A. The sequence continues at coordinate 18,920 of CAMBYS010000005.1, forward strand.
CCAGCAAGTCTGTAACCTTTGCCGTAACACCAAAACGAATCAGATCCGGGTCAGAGGCAATGAATGCCTTCTGCAGGCCCTTGCTCTGGATAATGCCAGGAATCTCCTGGATGGCACCTTTACCGTGATAAGAAATGCCGTTAAGTACAAAACGATTTACCATACGATTTTCCCTCCTGTACGTTTCACATCCGTTTTTTCAGTAACGGATATGAGTTGTTCGTTATTTTATGACACATATCACAGAACATGACATGCAACATATGGAATAAAAACCTCCTATCCTATGCACGGGATGCCAGCGGATAGGAGGTCATCATAATGCTTTTACAAAAAACCGACGAAACACTCCTGTAATCAGCAGCCGGTTACAGCTTGGAATAGCCGAAGGAATTCACCATTGCCTCTACAGGGATCTTTTTCTGGCAATATGGGCAGGAGCCTCCATCATAAGAAGCATATCCCGGAATATCATCACTGGTAAAAACAGTATTGATCGACATATCATCCATATGACTCACTGCGCTGAAAATGGTAGCTACACCGCGAATCAGACCGCCATAATATCCCATGCACTCGATACCGCGCCGGATGCTGATACCGGTTGTAACAGAAGCCATAAGAAGAATGACATTTTTTCCGCGAACCATCGGCTCCACATTTTCACGGAAGAACAGCTGGCTGTTAGCGGTGCGCTCGGGACGGATCACATAAATCGTCTGGTGTGTGTTGCGGATGGAATGTCCGGCATTTTTCAGTTCCTGAGCGAGGAATGTACCGATGACATCCGTGCCATCCAGACATACGATGGTATCAATCGGAATCGCACTGTCTTCATACTGCTGTGCCAGAATATGCGCACACTGAGAAGCTTCACTCAGACGGGACTTGATGGTCGTCAGATCAATATAATGATTGATATGCGAGTGGTTGGTAACAAAATGTCCCGGAATGGCCTTGAGTGGTACGACCTTGCTGTACTTTTTCGATGGATACTTGACGATTCTCGATTCTAATGTGCTCATACGCTCCTCCTTTTTCCGCTGTGTATCAACATGCCTCTTTTGACAATTATCACATTTTTGTCTGTGACTAAGACCGTTATCCTATATATAGTATACAATGAAGTAAGAGAACATGCAAGTATATCCGGCAAAAAAGAAACGATACTGCATGACTTGCTGCCCGAAATTCGCTGTGCTGAGCTGGAAAATGATGCCGGCATGATTGGTGCTGCAAACATCAGCTGACAGCAGATGCTTCAGCCTGCCTTCTTTCTGTTTTCCATTGGATATGATCGCAGTTATTCTTGACATTTATTGAAAAGAATGCTACTCTATATCCAGAATCTATTATTCATAGTTTTTCGATAGGAAATATAAGTTATAGATTCAGATAAAATAAGCGATTTTCCTCCATGTGAAGAAATGAACATCGCAGAAAGAGGTCACAATGGAAACAAAATTAACACGGGCAAGTGCCCTGGAATTGTTATATCAATATAATCAGGATGACTTTCACCGCCATCACGGCAGAATCGTCGGCGGCGTCATGAAATATTTTGCCAATGCACTTGGCTATGGCGAAGACGCGGATTATTGGGAAATTGTGGGCATCCTGCATGTTTTGGATTTTGAACTCTATCCGGAACAGCACTGCATCAAGGAACAGGAGCTGATGCGTGAGCATGGTGTGGAAGAATCCATCATCCATGCCACTGCCAGCCATGGATATGCCATTACAGTAGACATTCAGCCTGAGCATGAAATGGAAAAGATTTTGTATGCAACCGATGAGCTAACCGGATTAATTGGTGCGGTTGCCATTATGCGTCCATCGAAAAGTGTACAGGATTTGGAAGCTAAATCCGTGAAGAAAAAATTTAAAAACAAAAAATTTGCGGCAGGATGTTCCAGAGAGGTGATTCAGCGCGGTGCAGAAATGCTGGGCTGGGATTTGGATGATCTGATCGAGAAAACCATCCTTGCAATGCGTACATGTGAAGAATAACAGATCATCAGCCTGTGCTTTCTGAAAAATGAGAGAGCACAGGCTTTATCTATTCCCTCTCTTCTGTGCTGAACCGCCCGCATGCGGAACGCATATGCTGAAAACGAATTGAGTTTCGGAGGGATATGTATGCAAAACGAATATTATCCATTTGTCAATCTTCCCCTGCCATATAAATATGATGCACTGGAATCATATATCGACACCAAAACCATGATGCTGCATCATGACCGTCATCTGCAAACATACATCGACAATCTGAACGCCATTCTGCGTACCCATCCCTGGCTGCAGCGGCTGTCACTTGAGCAATTAATTCAAAATGCATCCAGCCTGCCATATGACACGCAAAATATCCTGCGCACCAATGCAGGTGGTGTATACAACCACAGGTTTTATTTCGATGGATTGCAGCCATCAGCCGGGCAACAGCCTGTCGGCGCACTTGCAGCTGCCATAAATCGGGACTTTGGCAGTATAGAACAATTCAAAAAGGAATTTCAGGCGGAAGCGCAGTCTGTCTTTGGTTCCGGTTATGCCTGGCTGGTTGGCACCTGCGATAAACTATATATCATCACTACACCAAACCAGAACAGCCCGATTGAGGCCGGACTATGTCCGATCCTGACTGTTGATGTATGGGAGCATGCATACTATCTCAAGCATTACAATCTGCGTGCAGATTACATCATCGACTGGTTCCACGTAGTCAACTGGGAACAGGCAGAACAGAACTATCAGTCATGTATCAAACCATGCCACAGAAACTGATGCGTCAATATATCTTTTTATGAAACAGGAGGTTGAAAAAGAACCAGCAGTAAAGCTGGTTCTGCCGACTCCTGTTTCTCGGGTCAGTCACTATATGTTCCACAAATGGCCTGTATTGTATACCGGCAAAATAATATCTATTTACTCTCCTGTATAAACCGATTCGTCCAGCAGCTCCCGCTCCGCAAACAGGCTGTCCACGGCTTTCTGATACGCCGATAACGTCTGTGCCTTGCGGATTTTTTTTGCATATGGTTCACCATCTGCAAACAGGCAAACCAAAAATACCCACAGTTCTTTCATTTTAAACAGCACATTGCGTTGTCCGGACAGAATTTCCTGATAGCGTTCCAGCAATGTGTTATGGAACGCTATCAGTGTTTTGCTGTCCACAGGCTTCTCCCCTTCTGCCTGTGCCGCAAGACCGGGATTTGCCAGCAATCCCCTGCCCAGCATCACAGTCTGCACACTGGGAAACTGTGTCGTAAATTGTCGGATATCCTGTGTTGTGAACAAGTCCCCATTATAGCACACGGGCATGCTGGCGTTATCCGCCCCATAGGCGAACATCTCCCAGTTGGGCTTGTTTTTATAAAAATCCGTCTGTACCCGTGGATGAACAATCAATTCAGAAACCGGATACTGATTGAACAACTCCAACAGCGCCGGAAATTCCTCCGGTGTTTCCTTTCCGATTCTTGTTTTGATGGAGATCCGGATGGGGCATTGGGAAAAAATTTCATCCAGAAAACGCTCCAGCAGCGCTGTTTCTGCCAAAAAACCTGCACCCTTTTTCTTCGCCACCACCGTACCCGATGGGCAGCCCAGATTCAAATTTACCTCTGAATAGCCGTATTCTTTCAGCCGCTCTGCTGTAAGACGGAATGCAGCGGCATCATTGGTTAAAATCTGCGGCACCAGCCGGACATTGCTGTTATTCTCCGGCAAAATATCACGGATTTCTCCTGACCGAAGCCCTCCGTCATGTTTGGGGCTGAGAAATGGAGAAAACCAGGTATGTATCCCGCCAAAATATTCCTGGAAGGTATTTCGGAACACATAACCTGTGATTCCTTCCATTGGAGCAAAATAATATTTCATCGTCAAATCCATCCTGCCTATCATTTTTTATGATAATCTAAAATCAGCCAATGCATCATTCATTTTTTGAATATTCTCCACTGCCTGATTTTTCTGTCGGATAGACAGGCTTACATAGAGGCTGTCCAGCAGTGTCACCTGTACCACGCGGGGAGACACAAACAGCTGCAGCGGTGAATACAATTCCATGCAAATATCTGATACCCGTTTCACCGGTGTATCCGGATATCCCGTCATACTGATGGTTTTTGCTCCCCGGGAACGTGCCAGCTCCAGTGCTGTCACAATCTCACGGGTTTTACCCGTATGTGTAATGCCAAAAAATACCGTTTCCGGTCCCGCCTGGCTGGCAGCAATCTGCATCAAATGGGAATCCGTAAAGGCTTCTGCCTGAATGCCTACACGCATGAGGCGAATATAAAAATCGCTGGCAATAGAACCGGATGCTCCTACACCCAGAGCGACAATGCGTTTTGCCTGACTCATAAGGGCAGTTGCCTGTTCTACTTTTTCAAAATCAAGCAGATCCAGTGCTCGCTGCAGGGTGTCTATATTTCGTCCGAAAACATTTTTTGTAATAGAAGTAACGGTGTATGTTTCAGATAAATCTTCAAAAATGGTATGTATGGATTGAGGCGCATATTTCGCCAGCAGCAGCTTCATTTCACTGAATCCGGAACAGTCAATCTGCTTGCAAAACCGAATGATACTGGATTCCGCAATGTCAAGCTCCCGTGCCATCTGCTGTATACTGATGGAACAGACCCGCTCCGGATTTTCCAGAATAAAATCAGCAATTCTCCGGCTCACTTTTGGGAAGCTTTCATATTTTGATTGAATTGCAGCATATGGATTACTTTTCATAAAAAACCCTCATTCATCTTGATGGATTTAGTATAACACACAGAAATACCATTGTACACACTGTACAAAATAAATAATATTCCTTTGTCTCAAACGAGAATTGAATTTTATTTGATGCAATGATAAACTACCAACAATGTATTGGTGGTCTGTTCCATCAGAAAAGAGAGCTTCTGCATGGTCTTATACCGGCAGAATGGTACATTGTGAAAGGAAGAACTACTGTGTCATCTGTACAAAACAAAAGTCCTGGCAATCAGAGAGAGTTTGAACCCATTCACCTGAAGGAGAAATTTTCCTATGGTCTGGGGGATGTAGCCTGCAATGTGGTATTCGCACTGACGACCTCATTGCTGTTTTATTTTTATACCAATGTTATCGGTATCGGTGTGGGGACTGTCGGTACCATTATTCTGATTTCCCGCTTTTTCGACGGCATTTCTGATGTTTTGATTGGTCATCTGGTGGATCGTACCCATTCCCGACACGGCAAATCCCGTGCCTGGATACTCTGGATGATGTTCCCATATGGCTTGTCCGCTATTTTGCTGTTTACTGTTCCGCCGGCATCTTCCATGGTCCAGATCATTTATGTCTTTATTACATATAATTTCTGTACCACAGTGGTATACACTTCCCTGAACCTTCCCTATGCAACGCTGGCAACACTGATGACACGAGATACTGACCAGCGCTCTGTTATCAATCTGTTCCGCACCGGTATGTCCGCCATCGGTAATCTGATTATCACTGCCATTACCTTTCCTCTGGTAACTCTGCTTGGCAATACCCAGCAGGCCTGGATTGAGGTGTCCATTGGCTATGCTGTTGTATCTATTGTTATGCTGTATGTGTGTTTTCATAACTGCCATGAACGAGTGAACAAAGAAACCAAAACCAGAGATGGAAAAAAGGTACCGCTTTGGATGGGGATCAAGCTATGTCTGTCCAATCCCTATTTCATTCTGTTCTTTTTCCTCACCGTCTTTCTTTCCTTTTATGAAGCGGTAACCGGAACCTGCAATGCATATTATGCCCAGTACATTCTGGGGAATCGTGACCTGTGCGGCGCGCTTTCCTCCTTTGAAAATATTCCTCAGGTAATTACGGTGCTGATTCTTGCCCCATTCCTCATTCGCTTCGGCAAACGGAATGTAGCGCTCATTGGTGCGGCAGCCGCAGTCATCGGTACGGTTTCCCTCTTTTTCAATCCAACCAGTATTTCATTGTCCTTGTTTGCCTGCGTGATGCGCGGTATCGGAAAGGGCTGTTTCCGGGGCGCCAAATATTCCATGCTTGCGGATATCATCGAATATGGTGCATGGAAAAGCGGCATCCGCGTGCAGGGACTGGTGGTTTCCGCTACCACTGCCGGACAGAAATTCGGTTCCGGTATCACCAATGCAGCATTCGGTGCATTGATGTCTATGGTTGGCTTTGCCGGAACTGCTGTTATCAATGCCACCCAATCCGCTATGCTCATTCGCATTTACATCATCGGTAATATTCTCGCCTGGGGCGGTATCTGTATCCTCCTGCTGTTTTACCGGCTGGACAAAATATATCCGCGTATTATCGCGGATATGCAGGCACGTGAGGCAGCGGAATAAAATACATACTACAGCCACCCGTTGTTCGGCTGATTCGGACAGCGGGTGGTTTCTTTTTGGGCACACTAGCCAATTTTTCCGGGTGTTTTTTATTCAATACAGAGTTTTATTCATTTTTATTTCGTTTATTATTGAATTTTATTCCTTCACGTGGTAAGGTACAACCATAGCACGGACACAGTATGAACACAAAAAATGCACACACTGTTCCGTTTTAAAATAATTGCCAGGAAAGTAGGTGATGCTTGAGCAAGCTGTATCCCCATTTTATACCAAAGGAAGGAGAACAAACCATGAAAAAACTGTTAAAACGAATGCAGGCCATGTGTCTGGCACTGGTACTTGTTCTTGGTCTCGTACCGACTGCATTTGCAGCAGATGATGGCGCTCAGTTTAAAAACGGCCCGTATCTGCTCGCACCTAAAACCAACAGTATGGTCGTTGTATGGGAAAGCACAGAAAATGTAGCTGCAACGATTGCATACGGCACAGAACAGGATTCACTCTGCGATCCAATTACGGTGAATGTAGATGAGGACGCACCGGATTTCCAGGGTGCTAAAATGAACCTGTATCACTACAAACTGGATCATCTTCAGGCTGGAACCCGGTATTACTACGAGGTAAAGCTGGAAAATGGTGAAACCTGTCAGGCTAGTTTCCGGACTCTGAGTGAAAATCCCGATGAAATCCGCATGATTTCTCTGTCGGATTCCCATATCTTCGCAACCCGCAATGAACTGGACGCAGCGGTAAAGAATTTTAATCCGGATGTTATGCTGCATTGTGGTGATATGGTAGAAGGCACCGGTGCACAGGCAGAACAGTTCAGTTTCTGGTTCCATGGCAAAGCTGCGGATGACTTCATTCACAGTTATCCGGTTGTTTATTCCAGCGGCAATCATGACCAGGGTGGTATCTATTTTGACACCTATGTTTATTCCATTCAGGATGAGGAATATGGTGCATCAGTGGAGGGTGACAGCTCCTTCAACTATGCAGGTATCCACATCATCACCATGAACAGTAACCCCTGGGGACTGTTCCAGATGAATTCTGAAGCCACCGGTCAGCAGGCTGACGAGGCAACCCTCAAAACCATTGAGAATGCCATGAGCTGGCTGAAATCTGATCTGGAAACAGATGCAGCAAAAAATGCGGATTTCCGTATGATCATGATGCATCATCCGGTATCTGATGCATATACCAAGCGGTATATTCCGGATGTCATTGAACCGGGCAATGTAGATCTGATGATTTCCGGTCATACCCATAGCTATGCACGTGCTGTATCCAGCAATCCGGAAGTCGGCGCAGGTACCGTTTATCTGACCCATCAGGATGCACGCACCTACAACAAGAAGGGTGATTTCTTCTACATCACCAGCACACCGGGCAGCGGTGTTATGAAGGTTGTAAACTATGGTGCTACCGGTGAAGGTGCAAATTCCGTAGCAGCCAATGAAACACTGATCGCAAAGGACAAGCAGCAGCTGTCCTGGTCGGATATTTCCATTCAGCCGGATGAAGTGCAGTACAATGGTGAGGTTACCATTTCCGCTACCGTAACCAATACAGGCAAGGGCCTGGCTGCCGCTGTGATTCCGGTTGACGACAATGGAACGACCCGGTATCTCTATCACTTTGACGACGGTATCGTCACGCTGGATCCAGGTAAATCCGTGACACTGACCGGTACTCTGAGAATGGAATCTCTGGGTAAGCATACTCTGAAGATTGCTGACCAGAGCACAGATGTAAATGTAACCTATCGTCCTGCTACCTTCGATTTCACCAACATCCGCACCAAACAGGGCGATCAGGATGTCAGTGATACCAACAGCAATGTACTGCATATTAAAGCTGATGTTGTCAATATCGGCAATGATGCAGGCAGCGATGTAGCTGAGTTTAAAGTAAACGGCAAAACCGTTGACAGCAAGCGGTATACTCTGCAGTCCGGTGAAACAAAGGTAGCAGAATTCTCCTATACCTTTGACAAGGCCGGCGAATATGAGGTTACCATCGGCAATGCAAAGCCTCAGACCATTTATGTGGAAGGCTCCATTCAGGGCATGCCGGTTGTCAAGGATAAATCCGGCAGCGGCAATGATGCATATATTCATGGCCAGCCGGAATTTGGTACAGATGACAACGGAAAGCAGACCCTGATTCTGGATGGCAAGCGTGATTATATTGAAATCCCGGATAACGGCGGCTATACCCCGGAGAATGCAATGACCGGTATGGTATGGGCAAATCTGCCCAGCGCCGGCACCACCAAGGGCGGTGTATCTGAGCTGACCGAACAGTACGAGGATCTGGATGGCAAGGGTGCTATTCCGGACCATAACCCTCTGATGGTCAAGGGCATTGGTCTTGGCTGGGGCACACCGTATATGTTCCGTATGGCAGTCCGTGAAACCGGCAAGGTAACCTATGGTGTATGTCTGCTGGATGACAATGGTGAATTCAGCTGGAATGACGGCAGTGATGCTTCTTATGGTATCAAGAAGGATCAGTGGGTACAGTACACCAGTGCATTTGATTTTAAAACCGGCGGCGATTCCTATGAGAATGAGCTGCACAGCGCACACGTAGACAAGCCTGCATTTACCGCACCCATCAAAACCTGGGACGGTGAACCCATGTATATTGGTCTTGGCTTTAAGAATACCCTGCAGACCAATCGCAACCGCGGCATGTATCACACCATGCTGCCGGGTGCTGTATCTCAGGTACGTTTTTACACCTCCAAGCTTTCTGAAGAGGAAGTAACCAATGTACGCGCGAATCCCACAGAGAGTGGTGCTTCGGCTGACAGCCTGAAAATCTGGCTTGATTTCGAGAGTGACAATATCGAAACCACTGGTACCCATACAACCGAATGGGTTAAAGCAACTGCTGCTCCCTCCGCTCTTGCATATGATACAGCATTTGCAGGCAATGCTTCCATCACTGCCCTGATTCAGACCTCCGATGACGGTAAAACCATCAAGGAAGAAAAGAAGGTCGAACTGAAAAACGGTTCCAACACGGTCGCACTGACCGGCATGGGCAATGCCAAGTATGTCCGCATTGTATCTACCTTTGTATCCGATCTGAACAGTGAAGAATCCAGTGTTCCGGTACTGAATTCCTACACACTGACCGCAGGTACACAAAAGACCTGGAATACACTGGTTGACTGGAACAAGGGCACCTTCGCCGGTGCTGCTGGTCATCAGGACAGCACCGTTTACCGCAATTATGCCAAGGACTTTGACAATTACGGCACGGTTGGTGATGGTGCAGCTGAGGATACACAGTTTACCGATATTGAAAACCATTGGGCAAAGAACTACATCAACTATGTCACTGCAAAGAAGCTGTTTGCAGGTACTTCCGCAACAACCTTCTCTCCGGAAAAGGGTATGACCCGCGGCATGTTCGTCACTGTTCTGTCCAATCTGGCACAGATCGACAAGACCCAGTATACAGGCTCCAGCAAATTCGTGGATGTTTCCAAGGATGCATACTATGCACCATGTGTCAACTGGGCAGTGAAAAACGGCATTGTTTCCGGCATTGATGCCAAGCATTTTGCACCGGAGAAGCTGATTACCCGTGAGCAGGCAGCCTTCATGCTGAGCAACTATCTGAGCTACGCAAAGATCACACTGCCTACTGACAACAGCAAGCCGCTGTTTGCTGACAACGCTTCGATTTCCAACTATGCAGTGGATGCAGTTCGTCTGATGCAGGAAGCTGGTCTGATGGTCGGTACAGGCAACAATTACTTCCGCCCCCGTGCTACCAGTACCCGTGCACAGATTGCAACTCTGATGTATTCCTTCTATACGAAGGTTGCATGATCTGCATTCTGCAGCCAATTGTCACTGTAACAGTATAACGATGAAAGCCCGTCGGAGAATCTCTTCTCCGGCGGGCTGATTGTTGTAATGAAAATACCTTTCAGAACGGCAATGAACCTATAAGCCGCGGTTCACTTTTTTACTTATACGGATAGTTTACAATAATTTATCTATCCCTGGAAGGCGGATTCTTCGGCTGATTGTGTCAGATCTGTAGAGATCAAAAATCCAGCTTGCCGCCGATCAATCAATTTGCAATTTTTACTCACCACTCCGGAACCGCTGTTATGTATCTTATGTTATAACATAAAAATGAAACGATAACAATGTTCCGCCAGACTTGCCCTGCGTACCGGTCTCACTTTAATTAAACTGTGTCAATGAATCGTCTGGTATTGATTGGAAGAATGTGATATGATAGTACCATTGATGAAATATCAAATGATGTATAAATAACGAGGTGGAATACAGAGTGAAACCATATAAAATGCAGAAAATTGAGCAGCCCATCCTACGTCTTCCCCAGGTAAATTCCATGGGAGTCATTGGTGATCCCGGATGTGAGGGACTGGGCACATATAATATGAAAGTCTATGCGGGAACACTGGAAAAAAGTGCGGAGGACGATATCACTCTGATTGCCGGTGATCTGGTTCCCACAGGAAATGCGTATTATTATGAAGCAATCAGTGAATTGACAGAAGCAATCGCATATAACGATGTCTATGTATTGCGTGGAAACCATGATACAGGTGCATATATGGATTATTTCGGCAGAAAAAACTATGCTCTGCTTGCAAAAGATTTTTCCGTCGTTGTTCTGGACAATGCACTGCGAACCTTTGAACCGGAAGGCCTGGAGCTTCTGAAACAGGTGCTGGAAATGGATGAGGCTCAGCGAGTCATTATTGCATTTCATATTCCGGTACCGAATCATTTTATCCGAAATTCTGTATCCGAAGAAGAATTTGCACGGCTGAAAGAAGTCTATACGCCATGGAAACACAAGGTAAACTATTTATTATGCGGTCATGTACATTCCAGATTTGAAGATATGGTGGATGATATTCCGTTGATCTGTACCGGCGGCGGAGGTGCGCTTATTGAAGATGTGTCAGCGGATATCCGGGCTTGTGATGTAGAGCATCATATGGTTCACTTTTTCATGGAGGGACAGGAACTGAAATATCGGTTTGATAACCTCTCTGAAAATGCCTATGACAAAGAGCGGAAGGTTCCGATACTGAAGGAAAATCTGGAAAAAACCGTAGCCTCCGAGCTGATGGCACATCTGAAATATCTCATGTTTGCAGATCGTGCCAGAAGACGTGGTATGGAACGAATTGCCAATCTTTTTGATGCTTTGGCTGCTTCAGAATATCATCATGCCAGAAATTTTTATTCGATCATGCAAAGCCAGACTCCATTCACGGAATCGGTAAAGTCATTTATTCCCACTGAAACCTTTGAATATCAGCATTATTATACGATGATGGAAGAATATGCTGAAGAAAAAAATGCGCCTCTGACCAGGCAGGCATTTTCGGGAGCTGCCGCTGCGGAAAAGGTCCATGCCGAACTGCTGAAGGAAGCGTCAGCAATTGACCAATTTGATAAAGAAACGGTTTATGTATGTCCGATCTGCGGCTACGTGATGGCAGGAGAACCGATTCCAGAGCGCTGCCCGGTATGCGGCGGTCCGAAACGGCAGTTTGAAGTGTTCCAAAGCAAAAACGATACTGCCGAAAAATAAGTCATTGTGCCTGCTGTCTGTGAGTGTATGACATAAAGCTGTCATTAAGGCAGATGGCTCCCGGTATGATCCGGGAGCCACAGCCTGCAGCCGCCATTTGGCGGCTATTTTTTTGTGATTCAAGGTGCTTTTGATTGAGCGTTTACCTTAGTTCAAATGATTATAGTAATATAATACTTTTTCTTGTGCGGAAAACGCATAGCGGAAATCGGCGGTTTTGCCATTGTGTATTTACACAGGCATTGCTTTCCCCTTTCTTCTTCCGTTTTTCACCGACGATTCCTGTCTTCGTGTCTGTGCTTGCAAAACTTCTGATATTCGTATATAATGTATAGTGTATTATTATAACAAATGGAAAGGGGCGGCGTATGAAAGATTATCTCTCCATACGGGAAACCTCCTACAAATGGGGCGTATCAGAGCGCCGTGTCAATCAATATGTGGCACAGGGACGAATCCCCGGTGTAGAGCGCTTCGGGCGCTCCTGGGCGATTCCGGAGGATGCGGAAAAGCCCACAAACCCACGCACGCAAAAACTGAAGGGAGGCGGCAAACATGATTTCAGATGAAACCGCATACCGGCGGTATCTCGACGGAGAGCAAAAAGCCGCCGATCTGCTGGTTGAAAAATACGGCGACGCATTGACGCTGTATATAAACGGCTATCTCAAAGATATGCACGAAGCCGAGGACTTGATGATCGAAGCATTTTCGCAGATTTTTGCAAAAGAGCGTCCCATTACAGGTGCAGGAGCGTTTCAGGCGTATTTGTATAAAACGGCGCGAAATCTCGCCTTGCGCCACAGAAAAAAGCACAGGCTCAGTTTTCTGCGTTTTGAGGAATTGGACTTTGAGCCGCAGAGCGACGTGCTGGCTGACACGGAGCTTTCTCGCAGAGAGCGCAGCCGCCAGCTCTATGACGCCCTTGAAAAATTGAAGGTGGAATACCGGGAAGCGCTTTATCTGGTCTACTTTAAGGAAATGAGCTACCGCAATGCGGCAACAGTTATGAATAAGAGCGAGGGGCAGATCACAAAGCTGGTCTACCGTGGAAAGCAAAGCCTGAAAGCGATCCTGGAACAGGAGGGATTTACCTATGCGGACGAATGAAGAACGCGCCGGATTGATTCATAAGCGGACGGCGGAAATAAAACGGGAACGGCAAAAGGAAAAACAGCGCGCATTGGATATGATCTGTATCGCGGCCTGCCTGATCCTCATAGTTGGGATCGGCTCGTCTATGCCCGGATTGGCGGCGGGTATTCCCGGCGTTGAAGTACACCATGCTTCCGGCGCGGCAAGCCTTGTTGGAAGCCATGCAGCATTGGGATATATCCTTATGGGGATTATGTCCTTTCTGCTTGGCGTATTCGTGACGGTGCTTTTGTACCGCCTGCACCGCAGGAATGAGAGGAAGCATCAGGAGAACTCGAACGATGAACTTTGAACTGATTGACAACTGTTTTCAGGTTGCCGTGCTGTTTTGTGCGGCGCTGGCGGCGATTGCGGCGGCATTCCGGCACAAAGACCACCGTTTCCTGATCCTCGCCCTGTTTTTTATCTGCGTTTCCATGGGAACGCTCTATTGGGTGCTGCACCTTTTCATTTTTGGCGACGTACCACAGGTTTTCTATGTTTCGGAGTTTTCATGGCTGGCGGCGTATCTGTTCCTGCTGTCGTTCCAAATGGTACGGACAGAACGGGTAAGGCCGTTTTTTTCCCTGCCGTCCCTGTTCTGCGCGCTGCTTACGGCAGCAGTTGTTCTGGCATTCCGGATGTTCGGTCCGTCCTATTTTGTTTCTGCGGCATTTGCCGGAGTTATGTCCGCGATCGTATATCTCGCGGTATGGCGGCTCCGGCGCAGAGACAGCGGAGGGCTGATCGACTGCTGGCTGCTGCTCTGCGTGGGACTGCAGCTTCTCCTGTTCGTGGTGTCCGTTTTTATGCAGGACTATACCCGCTTTAATCTCTACTTCGCCGTAGACATAACACTGACGCTTTCATTTGCGGCTCTGCTGCCGCTGGCGCTTCGGGAGGTGGCGGGGAAATGATCTATATTGAGAATATTTTCGTTTGCCTTGCAATCCCGCTGGCGCTCTGTATGCTGTTTATCGGTGGGCGTACCCGGACATTCATGCTGTTCATGATTGCCGGAATGAGCGTATGCCTGCTGTCCGCCTATGTCAACAGCTTCTTCATGGGACATTATGGCGTCAGCGCCACCGTTGCCGTCGTTGAGATCACGCCGGTGTGCGAGGAAGTGATGAAGCTGTTACCGCTGCTTTTCTACGTTCTGATTTTTGAGCCAAAGGTCAGGAATTTGCCCGAAGCCGCCGTTGCCCTTGCCGTAGGTTTTGCCACCTTTGAAAATGTGTGCTATCTGACGGAGAACGGCGCGGAAAATTTCATGTTCCTGCTAATTCGCGGGCTTTCCGCCGGGGCACTGCATATCCTCTGCGGCATTTTGATCGGGTTCGGACTGTCTTATGTGTTCCGCCGCCGGTGGCTGGCGTTTACCGGAACTGTGGGGCTGCTGGGCGCCTGTATTGTGTTCCATGCCACCTATAATCTGCTGATTTCCGCGGACGGGACATGGCGGATTGCGGGCTATCTGTTCCCCTCTGTCCTGATTGCGTTTTTATTTGCCGGAAAGCTCCTGCTTTCCAAACTCAAAATCATGTTTCCATAACCGCTTTGCGTGACGAGCCGTCTCAGAAATGGGACGGCTCAAACTTTTTTTGAAGGAATTTTCATTTTAGGTGGAAGGATTTTCGATTTCATGTCTTTTAATAAGTAGAGGGTTTTTTCCTCTAAAAAACGACATGGAGGGAGGTTATTGGATGACCGGTAAGAC
>CAMBYS010000006.1 GCA_945872165.1 uncultured Clostridia bacterium
AACAGGTGGCAAGACCGAAAATGCCATAGGGTGTATAAATTTCACTGGTACGCTGTCCCGGTGTCAGCAGTTCCTGTTCCCGGGAACCAAAGCCAAACAAATGGATTTTCCGATAAGTCCCCAACAGGAAACCATTGACATCCAGCAACGCCATGGTATTATACAGCCGGTTTCCTTGCCGTTCCACAAAGCTGCCGGTGAGGATATGGCAATGCAGCCGTCTTGCCCATGCTGCCAGACGCAGCAATGTGGTACCATGCAGCGGTTCTGCCTCCCGTTCATACCGGTCAAAATTGGAAAATCCCACAGACCACAATTCCGGCAGAACAATCAGATCCAGCTGCTGTCCTTCCAGTCCGGACAGGAGCTGCTCCACACGTACCCACCGTTCCTCCGGTATTTCCCTGCTGCTCACACGCAGCTGTATCAGTGCTGCCTTCATATCCAATCCTCCGGCCATGACATAACCTGTAAGGGCTGTCCGACAACCGCCGGACAGCCCTCAATTATCCTCAGGATTTCAAAAAGACTCAGTCCTTCTTGTCCTTATCTTTTTCTTTATCCTTATCCTTGTTCTTTTCCTTGTCTTTTTTCTTATCCTTATCCTTCTTCTTGTCCTTATCCTTCTTACCGATGGTTTCATCGCCGAAGCTGATGCCGATATCACGTGCAGCCTGTACCAGATCGTTGTCAACCGGTACGGTCTTCAGCTTGCCGGCAACCTCGCTCAGCGGGACAGCAACAATCTGATCGTTGCGGATCGCTACCATGTTGCCATACTGCTTGTGCTTAATCAGCCGTGCAGCGCCGGTACCCAGACGAGTCGTCAGGATACGGTCATAGGCATCCGGTCCGCCGCCTCTCTGGAAGTGACCCGGATTTACAACGCGGATTTCCTGGCCGCATCTCTCGCCCAGCTCACGGGCCAGCTTAAAGCTGATGGACGGGTCAGACATAGCAGCACGTGCAGCCTTAAATTCCTTCTTGGACATCGCTGCCTCTTCCTTGGAAATAGCACCCTCTGCCACTGCTACGATGGTAAAGGAATGTCCGCTCTTTTTGCGTTCATTCAGCTTTTCCACAACTGCATCCAGATCATAGGGAATTTCCGGAATCAGGATAATATCCGCACCGCCTGCGATGCCGGCAGTCAGGGTCAGCCAGCCTGCGCCATGGCCCATGATTTCAACCAGGAATACACGGCTGTGGGAAGTTGCAGTGGAATGAATTTTATCAATCACATCGGTGGCAATGTCCATAGCGGTCTGATAACCGAAGGTAACCTCGGTGCCCCACAGGTCATTGTCGATGGTCTTTGGCAGAGAGATGACATTCAGACCCTCTTCACGCAGCAGGTTGGCAGTCTTGGTGGTGCCGTTGCCGCCCAGGATAACCAGACAATCCAGATTCATATCCTTGTAGGTCTTAATCATCTTGGTAACCTTGTCCACGCCATTTTCATCCTTATCACGCATGTTCTTAAACGGCTGGCGGGAGGTTCCCAGAATGGTGCCGCCAATGGTCAGGATACCGGAGAAATCACGCGGGGTCATCAGACGTACATTACCCTCAATCAGGCCCTTATAGCCATCACGGAAGCCATAGATTTCCACTTCCTTGCCATATTCCTCATACAATGCCTTTGCAACGCCTCGCAGGGTAGAGTTCAGACCCTGGCAATCGCCGCCGCTTGTCAACATACCAACGCGTTTCATGCTTCTTCCTCCTTAATATATCCTGTCATTTTTCTGTCTCCGCCATGACGCGGAGGAAAATCTGTCGTTACCAATTGAGATACCAGACATTATTATTGTTTTTATTATAACAAAGATCTTATCATACCGCAACGTATTTTTTACAATCTGCACAAAACAAATTGTTTTCTGTCCATCTGCGTCCTCTCTCCCGGGCAGCATACTGCTTTTTTCCGCCGCTCTGCACCTTATGTGGGAAATCCCTATGCTTTTTTGTAAAAGAAATGGCGGAAGCCAATGCTTCCGCCATTGTGGCCCATTAATAATTTTCCGCCTTGATCTCATAAAATGCCTTTGGATGGGCACATACCGGACAGCGTTCCGGCGCCTGTTTTCCAACAACAATCTGTCCGCAGTTGCGGCATTTCCAGATACGGTCCCCATCCCGGGAAAAGACCAGACCGTTTTCCACATTGTCCAGCAGCTTCTGATACCGGGCCTCATGCTCCTTCTCAATCGCTGCCACATGCTCAAACAGAAATGCAATATGGTCAAAGCCTTCCTCTCTGGCTTCCTTTGCAAAGGCAGGATACATCTCTGTCCATTCAAAATGCTCTCCTGCGGCGGCATCCTCCAGATTCACAGCGGTATCCGGGATGCTGTCACCATGCAGCAGCTGAAACCAGATTTTCCCATGGGCACGCTCATTGTCCGCCGTCTCGCGGAACAGTGCCGCAATCTGTTCATAGCCATCCTTCTGTGCCTTTCCGGCATAATAGAAATACTTGTTGGCTGCCTGTGATTCCCCGGCATATGCCGCGGCAAGGTTTGCCTCTGTTCTCGAGCCCTTCAGCTCCACTGTGCATCACCCTTTCCGGGCGCACCTGCGCCCTGTCAGTCCTGTTTCAGATTGTTCCGGTCTGCACACGCACGGCAGAGGCCATGCAGGATTAAATCATATCCGGTGATTCCCGTTTCGGAAAGTGCCTCAAACTGCTCATACAGCGGCTTCTCCGGCCAGATATCCACAACACAGCCGCACTGTGTGCAGATCATATGCTCATGATACGCCATTGTATGGTCAAAATGCTCCGGCTCTCCCGGAACCGCAACACGCCGGATGATTCCGTTGTCTGCAAGCTGGTTGAGATTGCGGTAAACGGTTGCAAGGCTGATGTTCGGCTCCTTTTTACGGACCTCCTGATAAATGGCATCCGCTGTAGGATGATGGGTGGATCGCTCCACAGCCTCACGAATCAGCTCTCTCTGTCTGGAATATTTCATCCAGCCACCTCTTTCTGATAAAGTCAAAATAAGAATGATTGTTATTATTTTGATAGTATCAGTTTTCCTGCCATATTGTCAAGTCTATTTTGGAAAACCTTCTGCTTTTGCGTATCATTTATCAGTATGCACAAAACCCATTCGTCATTTTATACAGATTCACCATGAATTTTGTCTGCAACTATGGTATAATAAATATGTATATTTTTGTTACATTTCCACACAGAAGGGAGGCACCATATGCTGAACGCAATTGATTTCAACCGGCGCATGACAGATGTGGAATACCGTCTGGAAACCCGCGCCAGCCGGGATGAGCTGGCCAGCCTGCAGCATCGTATGAAGGATGCAGGTCTGCCGGTGATGGTACTGTTTGAAGGCTGGGATTCCTCCGGCAAGGGCAGTATGATTGCCAACATGATCCAAACACTGGATCCCCGTTTCTTTAAGGTTTACACCACCACAGATCCCACGCCGGAGGAGCAGCGGTTCCCATTCCTGTGGCGGCACTGGCATCGT
The DNA here is from genome assembly GCA_945872165.1 of uncultured Clostridia bacterium. Taxonomy (GTDB): domain Bacteria; phylum Bacillota; class Clostridia; order Oscillospirales; family Butyricicoccaceae; genus Butyricicoccus_A. The sequence continues at coordinate 3,498 of CAMBYS010000006.1, forward strand.
ACACCGGCCCGGGGAAAAATGGCAATTTTTGATGAAAGCTGGTATCCGGAGGTTTCCCGCGCACGCATTGAAGACGGTTTGAGTGCAGAGGAAGCCTACAGCCGCATGGACAGCATCAACACCTTTGAACGGCAGCTTGTCCAGGACGGCTATCTGATTATCAAATTTTTCCTGCATATTTCCGGCAAGGAACAGGCCAGACGGCACAACCGCCTGATGAGCAATAAAAATACCCGCTGGCGTGTCACCGAACGGGATAAATTCCGCAATAAGCATTATAAGGAATATTATCGGGTCTATGACGAAATGCTGGAAAAAACCAATACGGTTTTTGCTCCCTGGCATGTCATCAGCGCTATGGAACGCCGCAGCGCAATGAATGATATTTATCAGATTATTGTGGATTCCATCCGTTCTGCCCTGGAGGAGAAAAAGATGATTGTCCCCTCCGAATACCATTCCCAGGTGCATACCTTCCATCTGGTCAAACAGCCCAAACTGGAGGATGTGCCGCTGTACCGCAGTCTGGAGGACTCTGCCTATCGTGATATGCTCCGGAAGGAACAGAAAAAACTGTCCAAGCTGCACAATGTGATTTATCGGGAAAAAATCCCGGTGGTCATTGCCTATGAAGGCTGGGATGCCGCAGGAAAAGGCGGCAACATCAAGCGCCTGACAGCTGCCTTGGACCCCCGTGGCTATGAAGTGGTGCCGATTGCTTCGCCTACTCCAACGGAAAAAGCCCACCACCATCTCTGGCGGTTCTGGCAGAATCTTCCGGAAAGCGGCCATATCACCGTATTTGACCGCACCTGGTATGGACGGGTCATGGTGGAACGTCTGGAGGGCTTCTGCACAGAAGAGGAATGGAAGCGTGCTTATCAGGAGCTGAATGAGTTTGAATATGAGCTGGAAAAATGGGGTGCCATCCTCATCAAGTTCTGGCTGCACATTGATTCGGATGAACAGCTCCGCCGCTTTACCGAACGGCAGAATACACCGGAAAAGCAGTGGAAAATCACCGATGAGGACTGGCGCAACCGGGAGAAATGGAATCAGTATGAGATAGCGGTCAATGATATGATCCGTCTTACCTCCACGGAATATGCTCCATGGACCATCATTGAATCCCAGGATAAGAAATTCGGCCGCATCAAGGCAATTCAGACCTTAAATGATGCCATCGAAGCACGATTGTAAAAAAATCAGGCTCCCCATCACCGGGGAGCCTTTCCTTTGCCATATCAGTCCTCCATGCTCCTGCCATACTGGGCACACACATCAATCAGCTGCTGCAGGCTGGGGCCGAGGTATTTATTCTTATGCCATACAATATTGAACTGCCGTTCCAATGAAGCATCTGCCACATGGATTTCCACCAAAGAACCGGAACGCAGCCGGTCGGAAGCCAGCCGCCGGGAAATAACTGTCATGCCGAAGCCCATTTCCGTTCCCCGGAGAATCGCCTCACTGTTGTTGCACACCCATTGGGTATTGATATGCCCCATGGCGGTTTCAAACACATCTCTGGTACCGCTTCCCTTTTCCCGCAGGATAAACGGAATATCCTTCAAATCCGCCAGCACGACAGATTTTCTGCTGCCAAAGGGATTGCTGTCCCGGGCACAGACCAACGCCAGCGGGTCATTCATCATAAACTGGGTAACCAGATCCGGGCTGGTAATTTTGCCTTCCACAACCGCCACATCCAGTTCGCTTTTGAGCAGCATCTGCTCAATCACCTGTGTATTGTCCACCACAACCTTGGGAGGCTGGTTGCCGGTTTCCGACATATATCGTTTGAGCGTCTCCCCGAGAATACAGGTTCCCACTGTGACCGTGGCACCCACACGCAGCATATCCGATTCATCGGCATTTTTCAGCCGCTGCTCCATCGCATCGTACATAGACAGGATATGCCTTGCATACTCCCGCAGCTGCGTACCGGTTGCGGTAATGTACAGCCTGCGTCCCAGCCGTTCAAACAACCGCACACCATACTGTTCTTCAATCTCGCCAATGGTGCCGCTGACTGACGGCTGCGCGATATGCATTTTTTTTGCGGCTTCGCTCATGCTTCCGCAATCCGCAACCGCCAGAAAAATCCGCAGGTTCCGTAGGGTCATCCTAATATCATCTCCATCTGCTTGCCCATAACAAAATGGCTGTATATACCATCCCATCTTATAATTTTCTTCTTATGAGAATATTATACAGCATATGTAAGTTTTGCACAATGTACTTTTTTTACATAAATTGTTTTTTGTTAACTTGCACAATGCACAAAAAATCATACCCGGATACAGCAAAAAACGCCATGCAGGAGCTTTTCCCGCATGGCATTTGTTTTTTTGCATATGATTATTCCTGATCCAGATCCAGATAGAATCGTGCATAATCCTGACGATTTTCCTTGGTAAAGCTGATGGCGGAACGGGGATGCATATTCAATCGTCCGGTCAGCAGATAAGCGGTATTGTAACCCCACTGGATACCTTCCTCACGCAGCTTGTCCATATTCTTTTCCAGGAAACGCAGTACCGGCGGCAGCTGATACCGCGGATTCTTCAGGAAGCCCAGCAGCTGCTCCAGCATACAGTTGCCGGCACCGCGGCCCATGCCGTTCATGGTAGCATCCAGCATGCTGACACCTACAGAGCAGGCCTCGATGGTATTGGCAAATGCCAGCATCTGGTTATTATGGGCATGAATGCCTACCTGCTTGCCATATTTGTCCATATGCTCCAGATACAGCTCTGACATAACAGAGATCTCCTCCGGATACAGTGCGCCATAGCTGTCCACCAGATAAACCGCATTCGCCGGGCTTTCACCTACCATATCCAGTGCAGCCTCAATATCCTCTTTGCGAGCCTTGGAGACTGCCATGATATTACAGGTGGTCTCATAGCCCATCTTTGCGCAGTACTCAATCATTTCGATAGCAGCCGGCATGGTGTTGATATAGGTTGCAACACGAATAAGATCAATCGGGCTGTTGCTGCGCTCCACAATATCACGCTTGAAGTTAGTACGGCCTACATCCGCCATAACAGCAATCTTCAGATCGGTGTCATTGTCGCCGACGATGTCATAAATGTCCTGGTCATCACAGAACTTCCATTTGCCGAACTCCTCAGGGTCAAACAGGTCTTTGGATGCCTTGTATCCAAATTCCATATAATCCAGTCCCGCTTCCAGATTGGTATGATACAGGTCACGGATGAACTGATCGTCGAAATAAAAATTATTGCACAAGCCGCCATCGCGGATGGTTGCGTCTACTACGCTGATGTCCTTACGGTAGGTCAGCAGATTGCCCTTTTTGGGTGCCATAAGTAAAACCTCCCTGCGTTTGCTTTAGTGAATTAAACTGTAACCGAGTAAATTGTCATGGTGAGAAAGCAGCCTCCTGCACAACGGCAGGAGGCCGCGAATGATGCTTCAGTTGTAAAAAGACAGGCTTACTTTGCCATGGAAGCAACTTCTGCAGCGAAGTCGTCCTGCTTCTTCTCGATGCCTTCGCCCTTCTCGTAACGGGTGTACTTCACCAGCTTGATGGAGCCGCCCAGTTCCTTTGCTACAGCAGCGATGTGCTTCTCAACAGAAACCTTGTTTTCCTTAACAAAAGCCTGCTGCAGGAGGCAGTTCTCCTCGTAGTACTTGCCGATACGGCCCATAACCATCTTCTCGATGATCTGCTGCGGCTTCGGCTTTGCAGCGGTCTTATTCTCTTCCATTGCCTGAGCCAGCAGGATTTCCTTTTCCTTGTCCAGGGTAGCCTGGTCAACATCGGACTTGTCCATGAACAGCGGACGCATTGCAGCAGCCTGCATGCCGATGTCCTTGCCCAGCTCAGCAACAACAGCATTGCCCTTCAGGTTGTCGGATACTTCCAGACCTACCAGAACGCCGATAACGCCGCCCATATGGGTATAGCCAACGTTTACGGTAGTCTCGTCGTAACGCTCGAAGCGGCGGATCTGCAGGTTCTCACCGATGGTCAGAACCTTATCCTGCAGTGCGCCTGCAACGTCGGTATCGCCCATCTTGCAAGCCTTCAGTGCTTCAACGTCTGCCGGATTCTCGGTGATAACAACCTTTGCAACATCAGAAGCGAACTTCTGGAAGTCAGCGTTCTTTGCAACGAAGTCGGTCTCGGAGTTAACCTCAACGATTGCAGCAGCGCCGCACTCGTCGCATACTTCAATGGTAACAATGCCTTCAGCAGCGATACGGCTAGCCTTCTTGGCAGCCTTAGCCAGGCCCTTTTCACGCAGAATTTCTACTGCCTTGTCGAAGTCACCGTCAGCTTCAGTCAGTGCCTTCTTGCAGTCCATCATACCAACATTGGTCTGCTCACGCAGAGCCTTAACATCCTTTGCAGTAAATGCCATGATGTGTGTCCTCCCTGATTATTTTCCGTTTTGTGTGAAAAAAGCCCGCCCGATCAACACGGCGGGCTTTTCCTGATATCATTTCAAAGCTTATTCAGCAGCCTTTTCCTCTGCCTCTTCGGAAGCGAGCTGTTCACCCTGCTTGCCTTCCAGAACAGCGTTAGCCATGGTGGAAGAGATCAGCTTGATTGCGCGGATTGCGTCATCATTGCCCGGGATTACATAGTCAACTTCATCCGGATCACAGTTGGTATCAACAATAGCTACTACCGGAATCTTCAGCTTGCGAGCTTCTGCGATTGCGTTCTTTTCCTTGCGCGGATCAACAACGAACATAGCGCCCGGCAGCTTCTTCATGTCCTTTACGCCGCCCAGGTACTTCTCCAGCTTAGCAATCTCCAGCTGCAGCTTGATAACTTCCTTCTTCGGCAGCAGATCAAAGGTGCCGTCTTCCTGCATCTTCTTCAGCTGGTTCAGACGAGCGATACGGGTACGCATAGTGCTGAAGTTGGTCAGCATGCCGCCCAGCCATCTTGCATTTACATAGTACATGCCAGCACGCTCAGCTTCCTCACGGATTGCGTCCTGTGCCTGCTTCTTGGTGCCAACGAACAGAATGGATTCGCCTGCAGCAGCGGTATCACGAACGAAGAAGTATGCTTCTTCCAGCTTCTTAACGGTCTTTGCCAGATCGATAATGTAGATACCGTTTCTCTCGGTGAAAATGTACTGAGCCATTTTCGGGTTCCATCTTCTGGTCTGATGACCGAAGTGCACGCCTGCTTCCAGCAGCTGCTTCATAGAAATAACTGACATTGAAATGTCCTCCTTAGTTTTTTCCTCCACATCGTTCCATCTGGCAGCGACCCTGCATTCTATGCCTACAGGGCACCACGCCGCTTTACGCGATGTGTGTGTATTTTTCATACCAGATGATTTTATCATACGCATTGGCAAAACGCAAGAGAAACTTTTTATTTTTTCTCAAAAAAATCCCTTTTGTCCCGTCTGTGCTCGCACCCGGGGGAGAAATTTGTCAGAATGATGTCATCCCCGATGCGGCAGATGGCATCCCATGGGATCACAAAATCCTCCCGCCTGCCCAAATGCCGGAGCTTTGCCCGTCCCGGCACCACAATGGCCACCAGCCGTCCGGAACAGGTATCAATTTCCACATCATTCACATATCCCAGCCGGCTGCCGTCACAGACACTGATGACTTCCTTGCACCGCAAATCCACAATACGGCAGCAGGATGACTGCGGAAAATCCTGCATGTCAGCTCACCTCCTCCAGCTGTCCCAGCACCTTCTGCCAAAACTGTTCGCTGCTGATCCGCCCGTCGCGATTGTAACGCCGGATGTTTTTCAGACTTACCCCATCCCGTGTGATGCAGGCAATGCCCTCCTCACAGCTGAGCGATGCCACAAAGCCGCATTCCTGCACCAGTGCATCGGTTTCTGCATTCCGGGCACCATAGGGATAGGTATAGCACACCGGTTCCGTAATCCCGATGGAACGAAACAGCTCCTGTGCCTTCCGGGTATCCTCCATAAAGATGCTGCGATAGGCGGCTTCATCCTCCCCGCTCCTGCGCAGGCAGCCCCGCCGCGGTGAGAGTTCATGAAAATCATAGGAATGGTTCTGTATTTCCATCACACCGGAGTCTGCCATTTCCTTCAGTTCCCCGCTGGTACAGTAGGACCATACCTCATGCTCTTCCGGGTCATCGGTCTCGGTAAACTGCTCCACCAGCATACCTACCGGGGATAGCACTGCCTGCATGCCGTATTGCTTCAGCAGCGGATAGGCATTACAGTAATTGTTATAATACCCATCATCAAAGGTGAGCATCACCGGCTTTTCCGGCAACGGTGTCCCCTTTTCCACATGGGACACCAGATCTCCCACCACAACGGTTTCATAGCCATGCTGTGACAGATACTGTAAATCCTTTTCCAGCATGGAAGGGGAAATCACATATTCCCCCGGAGATTCCCCCTGATCCGTTACGCTGTGATACATGGCAACCGGCAGCAGCACGGCAGTATCCTGAGCAGAAGCCGGTTCCGCAAACCGCCGCTCCACACTGGCTCCCACAATGGCAAACAGAATCAGTCCCGCCAAAAAAGCAGCCTCCAGCCGCCATTGCCCCTTTTTCGGTTTTCTCAAAACCTCCCACCATCCTTATCAGGCCTGCCGGAAGGGCACACCGAAATAATCCGCCACCGATACTGACAGATTTCTGGCAATATCCCGGATGTTGCCCCGAATCCAGTTGGCATCATCCGGATTATCATGATAGGCAATTTCTATCAGCACGGCAGGGGCAGCGGTCCGCCGCAGTTCTGCCAGCCTTGTGGTAGGAATCACATCCACCAACTGAGGTGTAGGGGAAATCAGACTGAAATTGTTGGCAAAAATATCTGCTGCCCGTGCTCCCTCTGCACTGCCGGTGTAATAATACACATCTGTCCCCCGCAACTGGCCTGCCAGTTCCTCCGGTGCGGCATTGGAATGAATGGCCAGATGCAGATCCGCATTGGACGCGTTGGATTTCTGTGCGCTGGTCAGCGCCGTATCCTCCGTGGTGTTGCGCACCACATTGATACCGGAAGCCTGTAAATACGGCACCATTTCGTCAGCAATCCGGTTCATATAATACTCTTCACTGCCCGCGCCATCATAAAACAAATTATATTCCTGTGTGGACGGACTGAGAAATACCGTTGGCATAGCATGCTCCCCTTTCCGGATGATATCTCTCCCATCCTATGCGCAGGACTGGCTGTTGAACACAGGAACGGGCATAAAAATACCGCCGGAGGACACAGCCTCCGGCGGCATATGGGGAAATTTAGAAAGAAGATTCTTAGAATTTGGTTTCGTAGCTGCCAACGGACATATTGATGCTTTCCTTCTCGCTGGTCTTTGCGAACTGATCCAGCGTCATCTTATCCTTCGGGGAATGGCTGATGACACCGGCGCCATTGATACAGCCGCCTTCACAGGCCATGCCTTCGATAAAGTTCTCTGCCAGACGGCCCATCTTTGCCTTGAGCAGGGCCACCTTGCACTGTTCAATGCCACTGCATACGGCTGCTTTGGGAACGAAGTCAACATTCTGTTCCTTTGCACTCTGTACAACTGCTTCGGTCAGACCGCCGGAACGGCCAAAGACACGTCCAAAATAGGATGCATCGGTCATCGGCTGATTGCTCTGCTCTTCCGGCGGGAAGCCTGCGGCATCCAGCAGTGCCTGCAGTTCCTCAAAGGTAATGACACAGTCGATCCAGGGCTTGACGCTGTCCAGCTTCTGCTCATATTTCTTTGCGGTGCAGGGTCCGATAAACACGGTCTTAATGGGCCATGCGCTGTTTTCCTTGATATATTTACCCAACTCAGCCATCGGGGAGAGGTTATGGGAAATATGCTCCGCCATTTCCGGCATATGCTGCTTGATATAACGCACAAAGGCCGGGCAGCAGGAAGAAGTCAGGAAGCCCTTTTCCACCAGTTCCTGTGTTTCCTTCTTGGCAACCATATCTGCGCCCAATGCTGCTTCCACCACATCATGGAAGCCCAGATTGCGCAGTGCCTGCTTTACCTGTCCGAGAGATGCATTCTGAAACTGAGATGCAATTGCCGGTGCGACGATTGCCACGGTATAATAACCGCGGTGGTCCGCCTGCTTAATCAGGTTGATGGCATCGACAATATAGGAATTATCCACTACTGCGCCGAAGGGGCACTGGCTCACACAGGCACCGCAGTTGATACATTTATCATAGTTGATTTCCGCCTTCTGCTGGTCGTTCATCTTAATGGCACCGATCTTGCAGGCACGCTCACAGGGACGGACATTTTCCGTGATGGCGCCATAGGGACATGCCTTTGCACAGCGTCCGCAATGGATGCACTTATCGGGATCAATTTCCGCCTTGCCATCCTTACCCTTGGTGATGGCGCCCTTGGGGCAGGCCTTCATGCAGCGATGTGCCAGACAGCCGCGGCAGGCATTGCTGACGGTATACCGGTCAACCGGGCATTCATCACAGGCAATATCAATGACCTGAATGACATTGCTGCCGCGCTCACCGCCCAGTACGTTATGTACACGTTCACTGACAATGGCACGTTCCTTATATACACAGCAGCGCATCGTTGGTTTCTTTCCCGGAATAACCTCCTGCGGTACCGAATAATATACATCGTCCATTTTCTCATTCAGAGCATGCTCCGCAACCGCACGCAGCACCTTATATTTGAGCAATTGGACGTCAGTTTCAAAATTTCTCATGGACGCTTCTCCCTCTCCCAGAAAAAATGAAAGTTTGTCGTATTCTTAACAAAAGCATTGTATCGTAACAGCGCATCAATGTCAAACGGGGAATACCTGTCCCCTGTCAGTACGAATGATGACATGTTGTGTAGTCTTTGATGATTTGTTTTGAATTTTCGGTTTCAAACATGTCCAATATTGGAACGAATCCGACTTTCTTATGTGTATTTCACATAATTTTTCCGTATATTCTTTGTAAATTTGTGACAATTTTCATGTTTTTGTCAAATTTCCTTCATCGAAAAAATCCCACGACATCAATTCCGGCATGCGATACCTTTGTCTGCCGCCATGGCATTCCTGCTAAAATGCAATACAGGCAAAGCAGCACCGCACCTGTGTCGGCATTGCCTTGCCTGTTTCCTCCGTCATGCGTATGGCGTGTTCTCAGTCCGCTGTCCGGAATTCCGCAATGCCGGTTGCATACAGACTGCCGCCCTGGGCATCCATGGACACAATTGCCGGGAAATTCTCCACGGTCAGCCGCTTGACCGACTCACATCCCAGCTCATCATATGCGACTACCTCAAGGGAACGTACCGAATCTGCAATAATGGCGCCGGCGCCGCCGATTGCCACCATATACACACAGCCATATTTCTGCATTGCATCATGTACTGCCTGATTGCGGACACCCTTGCCGATCATGCAGACCTGTCCTTTTTCAATCAGTGTCGGAGAAAACGGGTCCATACGGCCGGAAGTGGTAGGGCCGCATGCGCCGATTACCTGTCCCGGCTTTGCCGGTGTGGGGCCTGCGTAATAAACCACCGAATCCTGAATCTCAAACGGTACCTCTTCGCCGGCTTCCAGCGCCGCAAGAATCTTTTTGTGTGCGGCATCACGTGCCGTATATACGGTTCCGGTCAGGGATACGGTGTCACCTGCCTTGAGCACGTTTACATAATCACGCAGCTGTGATGTTTTCAAATCATAATGTGCCATCGGAAAAACCCCTTTTCACTTGAATGTTTATCTATGATACATTATAGCAGGGAAATTTCGGAAATACAACCGGAATCCGTGGCCACAGCAGGATTTTCTTTCCGATCCGGCCGGGAAGGCTTGTTATTCTTTCTTCCAGCCGTTATAATAGTGTAATGGCATATTTCTGCAAAATCCGACATATCCGAGGGGATCCTTATTTTGAACTCCAATCACATATATACAACCGTTATCCGATGGGCTGCCCGCATTGCAACCTTTTTCTGCATCTGTCTGCTGCTGACGGGAATTCCTGCACGTATGGGCTCCGTAGACGTCAACGGCTCTGAGGTTGCTTATCAGGCGCAGTATAAGGCTTATACCGAAGCAGCCTCCGGTGACGATGCCCTTGTGTGTTATTTTACGGTTTCCAATCCCACTGCGGGAAAAAACGGTGCATTGTGCCGTATCATCCTGCCCCAAAGCCAGAATGTTTATCTGTATATGGATGCAGGCGCCCTTGCTGTCATGCGGTATGACGGCTCGGAATACAAAAAATTCAGCGCGGATTATCCGCTCAAACGGGGCATTACCTATACCCTGTGTGTATTCCGTGATGGACTGGTGCTGTTCGACGGCATCCACTGCTATACCTACAGCGGCAATTTTTACGGCTTTACCGATGTCATCGCAGGCTGGAGTGACGATTCCAACGTCTTTTCCACTGAACTGACCAAAAAAGCGCCTGCGGCATCTACTGACAGCTCCGCAGACACCCAGGAGGACAACGAAGCCGCTGTCACGGAGATAGAACCTGCACCTGCCTCCGATCCCTATCCATCCATCTGGGTGGTGTTAGCATTGCTTTTGGGTACCACCAGCAATCTGCTGGCATTGGTATCGCTGCGTTCCTCCAATATGGCGCTGCGCACCGTATACCGTGTCCTGTCGCCATCCCGTCCGGCTTCTCACAGACAAGCCTTTTCCTGGGCATCCCGTCCAACCCAGTCCTCTGTCTCACAGAAGGCTCCCGCAGCACGCAAACCAGCAGCAAAACAATCTGGTATAAAGCAGCCGTCCGCACGGAAACCGGCGGCAAAACAGTCTGTATCCAGACAGCAATCCCCTCCGGCGCCATCTCCAAAAAAACAGCCCGTGCCGCCTGTCCGCGGTGCCATGTCCAGCTCCGTGTCCTCACGCTCCGGAGAAAAGCGCAAACCGACCCTCTTTTTTACCGATGAATCTTCCCGGAAGCCTGCGTCCAAACCTGCTTCTGCCCGGAACACCGCTCAGCTGCAGCCCATTGACCTGTATACCAGCCCGCTCTGGCATGCACATACAGACAAAATGGTGCCATACCACTTTGGCAATGCGGGCATGGGATACTGTATCTTTTCTCCCGGTGCAGAGCTTTCTTCTGAAATGTTCACCCGGATCGGCGGAGAAAACTACATCTGGCTGAATCCGGTGCGCTTCCATGCAGAACCGGCAGGCAGCGGTGTCCTGCTGCGCATGTCGGAAATCGCCGGGATTGCCATGGCATTTGATTTCTACCATGCGGGTACGGGCAAACGGGAAATTGCCATCCCATATGACGTATATATGGTGCAATTCCGTCCGGCTCAGGTGAAACCGCATACCCAGGATACCCTGGAATTGTCACAACGCGGCATGATTGTATTTGAACCGGTTCAATAATCCTTGCAATCCCCCTGTACCGGTGTTAAAATAAAAACCAGCTGAAAAAATCTAAATCCCATATGGAGGAATGTTTCCATGATCAGTATCAAGGATATTGACGAGGCTGCCCAGCGCCTGCAGCCTGTTGTTCATTATATTCCGCTGTCCTCTTCCACCACTTTTTCCGGTATGACCGGGGCGGAAGTGTATCTCAAATGCGAGAACCAGCAGAAAACCGGCTCCTTTAAGGTGCGCGGTGCCTACAACAAAATTATGAAGCTGTATGAGGCAGGCGATTTAAAATCGGTTATTGCCTCCTCCGCAGGCAACCATGCGCAGGGTGTTGCCTTTGCTGCCAATAAAATCGGCATTCCGGCTACCATCTGCATGCCCCGTTCCACCCCGATTGCCAAGGTATCCGCAACCCAGGGCTATGGCGCCAATGTGGTGCTGTCCGGCTCCTGTTATGATGACGCCTATGCCAAGGCAATGGAAATCGTGGAGAAAACCGGTGCCACCTTCATCCATCCCTTTGATGATGAGGATGTCATGGCAGGTCAGGGTACCATCGGTCTGGAAATCCTGCGGGATCTGCCGGCTGTGGATGTGATTCTGGTTCCGGCAGGTGGCGGCGGATTGCTGTCCGGTGTAGCTGCCTGCGTCAAGCAGATTAATCCGCGCATTCAGGTCATCGGTGTACAGGCAGAAGGTGCACCGGCAATTGCCCAGTCCTTCCATCAGGACGGCATCCATGCCACCGACTCCGTACACACCATTGCGGATGGTATTGCCGTCAAATGCCCGGGCTCCAAGACCATGGAACATATCAATGCCTTTGTGGATGATATGATGACGGTTTCCGATGATGATATCGCCGCTACCATTCTGCTGCTGTTGGAGCGTACCAAGCAGGTGGTTGAGCCGGCTGGCGCATCTTCTCTGGCAGCCCTGCTGTCCGGCAAGCGCGACTTCTCCGGCAAGAAGGTGGTCTGCCTGCTGTCAGGCGGTAATATTGATGTAAGTTTTATTCATCGTATCGTGGAAAAGGGTCTGGTTACCCGTTGCCGCCACATCAAGTTCTCCATCATTATGCCGGATGTCCCCGGTTCCCTGGAGCGGCTGGCAGGCATCATTGCTTCCCAGAACGCCAACATCATTATGTTCCAGCATGACCGCGTCAATGCCAACCTGGACATCGACGAAGCCATTGTTCATGTGGTCTGCGAGGTCGGCGGTAAAGAGCATGCGCAAACCCTGCTGGATGCCATCGAAAGCAAAGGCTATAAATGCCTGCTGGGTGAAGGCTGATTCTAATCTGATTTTACACATAGGAAAGCCCGTGTTTCATGGAAACACGGGCTTTGTTGTTACCGATTTGTGTTATTGGTTGTGGTTGTGGTATTGGTGGTTCCGGTCGTCGTGTTGGCAGCTCCCGTCGTATTGTTCGTAGTGCCTGTGTTGTTGTTCCCGTTTCCGGTGACAGCGTCACCCACATTTCTGGCACCATCCTCAACCGCACGGCCCAGATCATCCGCTGCACTTTCCACATCTCCGGTCACGGTACCGTTGGTATTGTTCCCGGTTGTGTTGTTCGTTGTGTTGTTATTATTATCATAACCGGTACCATCATTGCCAATGATGCCGTCCACAAAGCCGGAGCCGCTGCCAGTGGTATTGGTGGTATCTGTAGTCGTCGTGGTTGTACCATTTGTGGTGGTATCCGTTGTTGCCGATCCGTTTGTATTGGCTGTGCCGCAGCCTGCCAGCATTGCTGTCATCAGACAGAGAACCAGAACCAACGCTCCCATTCGTTTTTTCATGCGTATTACCTCCAAAGGCTAAATTTTGCTGTTAGTTTGCCGGTATACGCAGAATTTTATACATCACAGAAAATTTACATGGCATTGTCCCGGGAAGTCAGCCGCAGGTGCCGCATATGTTTTTGCAATACCTCCAAAATCGTACCGGTGACAAATCCCATGGGAATGGAGGATACCAGCAGCAAAGGCAGGTAGGCAATCACATCGACGGTCTGCATGACCAGCATCGCCGCCAGAATCTGTCCGAAATTGTGCATGGCAGCGGAAGCGGCGCTGATGCCATAAAAAGAAAACCATCTGTCATGCCAATGCAGCAGCAGCCATGTGGTGGTCAGTGCCAGCAATCCCCCCATCAGGCTGAACAGGAACTGGGTCACGCTGCCGGCAAACAGGGAAGCCAGCACTACCCGGCACAATAAAATGGAATATGCCTCTTTGGGTGACAAAAACAGCAGGGCAAACATGGTGACCACATTGGCAAGTCCCAGCTTGATGCCAGGAATGGGAATCAGCAGCTCCAGCGGAATCATGCGTTCCATCAGGGACAGGGCAAGAGCAAGGGCACTGAGCATGCCGCACAGGGCAATCCGTTTTGTTCGACTCATGTCATTTCCTCCTGTCACTGGACAATTACATCCACTGCATCTGCATCCGTGGTACTGCCGGTAATCTTCAGCATCACCCGATTGGGCAGGCATACCGCAGTCTGCCCCACCCGGGAAATCCAGCCGGTCTGCTCACAGGTGTGGTCTGTACATTGGGAATCCGTAAACCGCATCTGGGTGCCATCTACCTCAATGGTGACTTCAGTTGCCTTTCCTTCCAGCTGAACCGTTTTGTGTACCGAACCATCCAGCCGGAACTGCTGATACAATTCCCCATCCAGCCAGATTTCTCCATAGGTCTGATCGGTCTGCAGCATAGCCAGATGAATCCAAATGCCGCAGGCTGCTGCAATAATAGCCAGGAAAATCAAAAAATCTCCCCATCGCAGCCGAAGCTTTGTATTATTCCGCATAAGTATACTCCGTGCTCTGCAGCTCAAAGGAGGACTTCAAGCCATCTGTCACATGGACGGTATGATCCTTGCACACAAAAACCGCTTCGATCCGGTTTTGCTCACAATATTCCATGGCGTCCTCCAGTCCCATGACAAACAACGCTGTGGTATAGGCATCCGCGCTGGTGGAGTCCGGTGAAACCACCGTTACACTGCGCAGGTCCGTCTCTGCGGAATAACCGGTTTCCGGGTCAAAAATATGGCAATACCGCTTGCCATCCACCTCCAGATAGCGTTCATAATCGCCGCTGGTCACCACGGCGGTATCTGATACCGACAATGTGGCAAACGAATCGCCGGGATTGTCCGGATCGGTAATGCCCACCTTCCAGGGCGTGTCCCTATCCTTTTCTCCCAGCACATAGACGTTGCCGCCCAGCGCCACAATGGCTTGTTCTACGCCGTTTTCCTTCAGGATTTCGATAACATGGTCAGCTGCATAGCCCTTGCCGATGCCGCCCAGGTCAATTTCTGCCTCTGCCGGAATGGAGGCTGTGGTGCCTTCCAGGGAAACCTTCGTATAATCCACCAATGGGAGCACTTTGTCAATTTGCTCCTGTGCAGGCACAGCCGCCTGTTCCGTACCGATGCCCCATAAATCCGACAGCGGTGCAATGGTAGGATCAAACCGTCCCTCTGTCTTTGCAGCCAGATCCAACGCCTCCTGCAAAATGTCTGCGGTCTGCTCCGAAAGCTCCGTCTGATTTCCTTCCGCATGATTGAGAGCGAAAATATCACTGGATTCCCTGGTACGGGAAATATCCGCTTCCAGCATATTGATATAGGATACACATTCCGTCACCGCATCTGCGGCATTGTCACCATATGCCGTGATCCGCATTGCCGTATCCATGGCATAAAAATCCTGGGTGTACGCCTGTTCCTCCTGCGTGCTGCAGCCGGTCAGCAGGAAACACAGGGCAACTGCCGTCAGTATGCTGATTTGTTGTTTTTTCATGATTCTTCCTCCAGATTAGGCTCTATCTGAAAACAAAGAAAATGTCGAAGATTTCACAAAGGCGCGGACGATTCGAGGCAAAACACACAGGAAGCCTTTCGGATTCCAAGTAATTTTAACGAAAAAGCGATCCGCATTTGTAGAAATAGTCAAAATTTTCGACTTTTCAGATACGCCCCAGGATACATGAACCTATTATAATACGTTGTCCCGGCAAATACAATGCAAAAAACCCGTCTCCTGCCCGCAATCTGCCGCAAAAAGTTGGAAAACCTGTGCCGCCGAAGCAGCACAGGTTTTCCGCAGAACATGTATTAGGGATTGATAGAAGGATGCGTAATTTTACTTTTCATACTGCAGTGCATCGTAACCCTCTGCACCGGTACGAATCTTGATGACATTCTGTACGTCATAAATGAAGATCTTGCCATCACCAATATGACCGGTATACAGAACCTTACGGCAGGTATCCACAACGGTTTCAACCGGTACACGGCTGATAACCATTTCCACCTTGGTCTTCGGATGCAGCGTTGCATTCATCTGAACGCCACGATAATATTCCGTTGCGCCCTTTTCTACGCCGCAGCCCAGTACGTTGGTAACCGTCAGACCAGCTACACCAATTTCCTCCAGAGCCAAACGCAGTACTTCCAGACGGGACTGTCTGCAAATAACAACTACCTTGGTCAGCTTGTGACCGTCTGCTGTTGTGGACGGAACCTCTGTTGCCGGAACAGCTTCCTCCATCGGAACGGTAACAGCAGTGGTTTCTTCCTCGTTCTTATAAAAGCCATTTACAGTCGGAATCGGCATAAAGTCAGCATAAGCAGAGGACAGACCATGCTCCATTACGTCCAGACCGCGAACTTCTTCTTCCTCGCTTACGCGGAGGCCGATGGTATGCTTGATGACCCAGAAAACAATGGTCATGGTAACAGCAACCCAGGCGATAACTGCAGCAACACCGATGACCTGAACCAGGAAGAAATGTGCGCCGCCGCCATAGAACAGTCCATCTTCCTTTGCAAGCAGGCCAGTCAGAAGGGTACCCAGTGCGCCGTTCACGCCATGTACGCCGAAAGCGCCAACCGGGTCGTCGATCTTCAGAACCTTTTCAACAAATTCAATACCGAAAATAACAGCGAAGCCTGCACAGATACCAATGATTGCAGCACCAAACGGAGTTACCAGGTCACAGCCTGCTGTGATTGCTACCAGACCTGCCAGAGAGCCGTTCAGCGTCATGGAAACATCCGGCTTGCCATAGCGAATCCAGGTAACACACATAACGGTAACGGTTGCTACAGCAGCAGCCAGGTTGGTGGTAACGTAAACAGAAGATGCAGTTTCATATGCGCCATCGGTCATAGCAACAGTAGAAGCGCCGTTGAATCCGAACCAGCAGAACCACAGGATGAACACACCCAGTGCGCCCAGGGTCAGAGAATGACCCGGAATTGCTCTTGCCTTGCCGTTCTTGTCAAACTTGCCGATACGGGGGCCAAGGAATGCAGCACCTACCAGTGCAGCAACACCGCCTACCATGTGTACTGCTGTGGAGCCGGCAAAATCATGGAAGCCCATCTGCGCCAGCCAGCCGCCGCCCCAGATCCAGTGACCGGAAATCGGGTAAACAATCGCACTGATGATAATCGAATAAATACAATAGGAGGAGAACTTGGTTCTCTCAGCCATAGAACCGGAAACAATGGTTGCAGCGGTTGCACAGAACACGGTCTGGAAAATCAGTGTGGTATAACCGCCATCGCCGCCATTGGTCATAAAGTCCAGACCGCCGATCAGCGCACCGGAACCGCCGAACATCAGGCCGAAGCCAAACAGCCAGTAAATCGGTGTGCCCAGGGAGAAGTCCATCAGGTTCTTCATGATAATGTTGCCGGCATTCTTGGAACGGGTGAAGCCGGTCTCGACCATACAGAAGCCTGCCTGCATAAAGAATACCAGTGCAGCGCCCAGCAGGGTCCAGGATGTGTCTATGGCGGCTGCATGATCCGCCAGTGTTGTCATAATACTTGTCGTATCCATGATCCATTACCTCATCTTAATCTTATATTTTATATTTTGATACATGGCACTTTCACACCATATATCCGTATGCTGCAGGGAATCGGGGTACAGCCATAAGGCTGTTCTATGCCTCCCTGCAAAAAATAAAGACGTGCCGCCGTCCCCATTTCGGGTGAGGCAACACGTCTTTGTGTCAGAATATTTCTATGCTGTTTGTGCTTTGCGTATGCTTAGCAGTTTACACCAAACAGCAGCTTGTCGTAAGCCGGGAACGGCCAGTACTTGGCAGCGGTATTGACTTCCATCTCATCTGCAACGGCACGCAGGGCATCCATTGCCGGGATAACCGTGTCATGCTGATAGTTTGCAGCTTCCTGTACGTTCTCGATACCATTGCCGCCTTCGATTGCAGCAACCAGAGCCTCTACTCTGTCATATGCTTCAGCAGACAGACCAGACAGCTTCTCGATTTCCTTTACTTCTACTGCAGTGTTCAGGCCCAGGGTCTTCTTGTTGCATGCGATGTCAGACAGTTCCTTGACATATGCAGCGACTGCCGGAATGATGTCCTTCTTTGCCATGTCAACCATGGTGCGGGACTCAATCTTGATGAGCTTTTCGTACTCTTCCAGCAGGATTTCCTTACGGGACATCAGCTCGGTCTCGCTCAGAACGCCGGTAGCTTCAAAGACATCCACAAACTCATCATAGCAAGCCAGTGCTTCCGGTGTGCAGCGCAGGTTCGGCAGGCCGCGCTTCTCAGCCTCTTCTACCCAGCTGTCATCGTAGCCGTTGCCGTTGAAGATAACACGCTGATGCTCGGTCAGCTCACGCTTAACCAGTGCGTTCAGTGCCTTGTTGAAGTCCTCAGCCTGCTCCAGCTCATCTGCATAGCTGCGGAATACGTCAGCAACAGCAGTGTTCAGCATCATGTTGATGCAGCCCAGGTTCTGAGAGGAACCCGGCATACGGAACTCAAAACGGTTGCCGGTGAAAGCAAACGGAGAGGTTCTGTTGCGGTCGGTGTTATCCTTCGGGAATACCGGCAGGGTGGTAACGCCCAGCTGAAGCTTGGATGCACCTGCACCTTCGGTCTCATGACCTGCGATAATATCATTGACAATGCGCTCCAGCTCGTCGCCGAGGAATACGGAAACAATTGCCGGAGGTGCTTCGTTTGCGCCCAGACGATGGTCATTGCCGGCAGAAGCAACGGAAATACGCATCAGCTTTGCATACTTGTCAACAGCTGCGATAACAGCGGTCAGGATCAGCATGAACTGTGCATTGTCCTTCGGGTTGCTGCCCGGATTCAGCAGGTTTTCGCCTGCATCAGTGGACATGGACCAGTTGTTATGCTTACCGGAGCCGTTTACGCCATCAAACGGCTTTTCATGGAGCAGGCAAACCATGCCATGCTTCAGCGCAACCTTCTTTGCGATATCCATCAGCAGCTGGTTGTTATCGGTTGCAATATTGGTGGTGGAGAAAATCGGAGCGATCTCATGCTGTGCCGGAGCAACCTCATTGTGCTTGGTCTTAGCCAGCAGGCCATACTTCCACAGCTCCTCATCCAGATCAGCCATGAATGCTGCAACACGGGGCTTGATGGTACCGAAGTAATGGTCATCCATTTCCTGTCCCTTCGGGCTCATGGCACCGAACAGGGTACGGCCGGTAAAGATCAGGTCCTTGCGCTGGTCATAATACTTCTTATCCACCAGGAAGTACTCCTGCTCCGGACCTACGGTAGTGGTGACACGCTTGACATCCTTGCCAAACAGAGCCAGTACACGGCATGCCTGCTTGCTGATTGCATCCATGGAACGCAGCAACGGGGTCTTCTTATCCAGAACCTCACCGGTATAGGAGCAGAATGCAGTCGGGATGTACAGAGTGCCGTCCTTGACAAATGCATAGGAGCTCGGGTCCCAGGCAGTATAGCCGCGGGCTTCAAAGGTAGCACGCAGGCCGCCGGACGGGAAAGAAGAAGCATCCGGTTCGCCCTGAATCAGTTCCTTGCCGCTGAAGGACATAATAACCTTGCCGCCTGCGGTGGGGCTGATAAAGGAGTCATGCTTTTCTGCGGTAACGCCGGTCATCGGCTGGAACCAGTGGGTGTAGTGGGTTGCGCCCTTGTCTACCGCCCAATCCTTCATTGCGTTTGCAACAACATTCGCAATGCTGACGTCAAGAGGAGCACCAAGGTCGATGGTCTTCATCAGCTTCTTGAATACTTCCTTCGGCAGCTTGTCGCGCATTACGTTTTCATTGAACACGTTCTCGCCGAAAATTTCCGGGATATTACTCATTGTACAACGCACCTCCATGCATGTATCGTAAATATAAATGACTTACTCTGTCAGGTAAACTGCAGGATATAACAAAAGAGGCGCCGCGGATAAGGGATATCCACAGCGCCGTTGCTGTTTACGCTGTTTATTATATCGCCACCTTTTGCCTCTGTCAACTCAAAATTTTCATCTTTTTCCCCGTTTTTGGCAAGTTTTACTATTTTGACAGAGGGATTCTTATTTTTGAGTAGTTTTTCTATGCAAGTTGTATGAAATCCGTAAAATGGAGCAGATTTTTTTGCAAGATGCTTGACGTCTTCCTGCATTTATTATAGAATAGGTGCAGTGAACAAAGGCGTTCATTTCAGAGTATGCGATACCATGTTATTCGTATTCGTGTGCTGTGAAATGGGCGCTTTTTCTTTTTGTCTGCTATGCAGCCGGGAAACGGAACTCCCCGGCTTTTGCCGTCATTTTGACATTTGACTGCATCATTTCCTGCATACAGACAGCAATCTTATTATTTCTGCCGGAATCATATATCCTATTAATGTGAGATATTGTGAGGTTAAAATTTAGGAGGAATTTACCATGCTAAAAGAGGGTCAGTACCATATCCCTTCGGGATGTGCGATCTCAGGCATCTTCCACAAGGACGGACGCCGTACCGATGGCACTGAAATCATCCGCTCCATCTCCGTGATGCATGACCGTTCCAACGGTCTGGGCGGCGGCTTCGCAGCTTACGGTATTTATCCGGAATACGCAGACTGCTATGCGTTCCATCTGTTTTATGATGAACCGAACGTAAAGGATGCCTGTGAGAAGTTCCTGAATGAACATTTTGAAATCGCATCCATGTCCCGCATTCCGACCCGAAAGCATCCGTCTATTACGGATGAACCGCTGATCTGGCGTTACTTCGTGGTTCCCCGCCGGTATAAGCTGATTGAAACCCAGCTGTCCGAGGATGAATTCGTGGTACGCTGCGTGACCAACATCAACCATAAATATAAGGGCGCTTATGTGTTCTCCAGCGGCAAGAACTGCGGTGTATTCAAGGCCATTGGTTTCCCGGAGGATGTAGGTCTGTACTACCGCCTGGAAGAATACGAAGCATATTCCTGGACTGCCCATGGCCGTTATCCAACCAACACCCCTGGCTGGTGGGGCGGTGCCCATCCGTTTGCCATGCTGGACTTTACCATCGTCCACAACGGTGAAATTTCGTCCTACGATGCCAACCGCCGTTCCATTGAAATGCACGGTTATAAATGTGACCTGCTGACCGATACCGAAGCCATTACCTATATCTTCGACTATCTGGTACGCAGAAAGGGCCTGTCCCTGGAAGAGGCTGCCCATGTTGTGGCAGCACCGTTCTGGTCCACCATCGAAAAGATGCCGCCGGAACAGCGTGCAGAATACACCTACCTGCGCGATGCCTTTGCCGGCCTGCTGATTAACGGTCCGTTCTCCATCATGCTGGGCTTTACCGGCGGTGTCATGGCGCTCAACGACCGTCTGAAGCTGCGCTCCATGGTTGTCGGCGAAAAGGGTGAGGATGTATACATTGCATCGGAAGAAGCGGCAATCCGCGTCATCCAGCCGGAGCTGGATAAGATCTGGGCACCGCGTGGCGGTGAACCGGTTATTGTAACCTTAAACGAAGACGCGCAAGGAAAGGAATAATCCATCATGGCTATTGAGTATTTATATCCCCAGTTTGAGGTGCTGCGCAATCCGGATCGCTGCATTGCATGCCGGGTATGCGAGCGACAGTGTGCAGAGGAAGTACATCATTACGATCACGACCTGAAAAAGATGGTTTCGGATGAAAGCAAGTGTGTCTGCTGCCATCGCTGTGTATCCCTGTGTCCGACCCGCGCCCTCAAGATTACCAAGACCAATCACCAGTTCCGTGAAAATGCCAACTGGACCGGTGAGGTCATCCAGGAGGTTTACCGTCAGGCAGAATCCGGCGGCACCCTGCTGTCCTCCATGGGCAATCCGAAGGACTATCCGATTTACTGGGATAAGATCCTGATCAATGCATCCCAGGTTACCAACCCGTCCATTGACCCGCTGCGTGAGCCAATGGAAATCCGTACCTATCTGGGTAAGAAGCCTACCGCCATTGAGCGTGACGAAAACGGCAAAATCATCCCGAACCTGTCCCCGCGGCTGCGTCTGGATGTGCCGATCATGTTCTCCGCTATGTCCTATGGCTCCATCAGCTACAACGCCCATGAATCGCTGGCACGTGCTTCCCGGAACATGGGTACCTTCTACAACACCGGTGAAGGCGGTCTGCATGAGGACTTTTACCAGTATGGTCCCAACACCATCGTACAGGTTGCATCCGGCCGTTTCGGCGTAGAAAAGGATTACCTGAATGCCGGTGCGGCAGTGGAAATCAAGATTGGCCAGGGCGCAAAGCCGGGCATCGGCGGTCATCTGCCGGGTGCCAAGGTTGCAGCGGATATCTCCCGTACCCGTATGATTCCGGAGGGAACCGATGCCATCTCCCCTGCTCCCCATCATGATATTTATTCCATTGAGGACCTGCGCCAGCTGGTATACTCCCTGAAGGAAGCTACTGCCTATAAAAAGCCGATTATCGTCAAGATTTCCGCGGTACACAACGTTGCGGCAATCGCTTCCGGTATCGCACGTTCCGGTGCGGATATCATTGCCATCGACGGCTACCGCGGTGGTACCGGCGCAGCTCCCACCCGTATCCGTGATAACGTCGGTATCCCGATTGAGCTTGCACTGGCTTCGGTTGACCAGCGTCTGCGCGACGAGGGCATCCGTGACAACGTATCCATTGTTGTCGGCGGTTCCATCCGCAATTCCGCGGATATTGTCAAGGCCATTGCACTGGGTGCAGATGCGGTTTACATTGCAACTGCTGCTCTGCTTTCCCTGGGCTGCCACCTGTGCCGTACCTGCCAGAAGGGCAAGTGCAACTGGGGCATTGCAACCCAGCGTCCGGAGCTGGTAAAGCGTCTGAATCCGGATATCGGCAGTGAACGACTGGAAAACCTCCTTACGGCATGGAGCCATGAAATCCGCGAAATGATGGGCGGCATGGGTATCAACTCCATTGAAGCGCTGCGCGGCAACCGACTGATGCTCCGCGGTATCGGCCTTAACGAGAAGGAGCTCGAAATCCTCGGCATCAAGCATGCAGGCGAATAAGGGAGGATGATCCGCATGAAACGAGTATATGTAAATGAAAAATGGTGTCTGGGATGCCATCTTTGTGAATATAACTGTGCCTTTGCCAATTCCGGCATGACTGATATGGTGAAGGCGCTCAAGGACAGGGATATCTTCCCGCGCATCCGTGTTGAGGAAGGCGACAGCATCAATTTTGCTGTATCCTGCCGTCATTGTGACAATCCGCTCTGTGTCAAGGGCTGTATCTCCGGTGCGCTTTCCATTCAGGATGGTGTCATTTCCATTGATTCGAACAAGTGTGTGGGCTGCTTTACCTGCGTGCTCTCCTGCCCTTACGGCTGTATCAGCACCTCGGAATCCGGTGCAGTACAGAAGTGTGAGCTATGTACCAAGAATGCGGACGGCACACCGCAGTGTGTAGCAGGCTGTCCGAACAACGCAATCGTATTTGAGGAGAGGTGAGCAACGTGAAATATGTGATTATCGGCAATGCAACCGCCGCAATCGGTACGGTTGAAGGCATCCGTTCTGTGGATCAGGAGGGTGAAATCGTCCTGATTTCCAGTGAGCCGCATTTTACCTATGGACGCCCGCTCATCTCCTATCTGCTGCTGGGCAAGACCACGGAAGATAAGATGCATTATCGTCCGGATAACTTCTATGAAGCAAACCGGGTTACCACCATGCTGGGCCGCACGGTTACCCGAATTGATAAAAACGCCAAGAAGATTGTACTGGAAAACGGCGAATCGGTTTCCTATGACAAGGTTGCCATCTGCACCGGTTCCCGCCCGTTCGTCCCGCCTATGGAAGGTCTGGATTCCGTTGAGGATCAAACCTCCTTTATGACATTGGATGACGCACATCGCCTGGCAGGTCTGCTGGGTGACCAGAAGGATAAGGATGTACTGATTATCGGTGCCGGTCTGATCGGTCTGAAATGTGCAGAAGGCATTCTGCATCTGTCCAAGTCCCTGACCATCATTGATATGGCACCGCGTATCCTGCCGAATGTACTGGATGAATACGGTTCCTCCTTCCTCCAGAGCTATCTGGAAGGTCTGGGCATGAAGTTCTATCTGTCCGATTCCGTGGCAAAGTTCTCCACTCCCCATCACGCCGTATGCAAGAGCGGTCTGGAACTGGATTTTGATGTGCTGGTTGTGGCTGTAGGTGTTCGTCCGAATACCCAGCTGGCAGAAGAAATCGGCTGTGAGGTCAACCGCGGCATTCTGGTCAACACCCGCAGTGAAACCTCCGTCAAGGATGTATATGCCGCAGGCGACTGCACCGTATCCCATGACATTGCAGCAGATACCGACCGTATTCTGGCAATCCTGCCCAACGCATACCAGCAGGGCGAAGCTGCAGGCGTCAACATGGCAGGCGGTGACAAGGTATTTGATTCCGCATTCCCGATGAATGCATCCGGTTTCCTTGGTCTGCATATGATTACTGCCGGCAGCTATGACGGTGAGGAATATGTAACCAAGACAGCAGACAGCTACAAAAAGCTGGTGGTTCGGGACAACAAGCTGGTTGGCTTTATCCTGATCGGTGATGTGGACCGCGGCGGTATTTATACTTCCCTGATTCGAGATCAGGTTCCGCTGGATACCATTAACTTTGACCTGATTCGTGAGCATCCGCAGCTGATGGCATTTGCGAAGTCTGAGCGTGCGAAGAAGCTTGCACAGCCGCACTAAGGGAAAGGACGAATCAAATTATGAAGAAACTGAATGTAGATCTTATGCATTTTAAGACCCTGAATGACTGGGTTCGTGATTGTGAGGATTCCGAAATTTTCTTGGATAACCTCATTGGTCAGCGTTATGTGGCTGCAGGCTCTCAGGGCAAAAATATCATCATCACTGGTACCCCAGGCAATGCGCTGGGCTGTTATCTGGATGGCTCCACCATTCTGGTCAACGGCAATGCACAGGATGCCACCGGTGACACCATGAACAGCGGCTCCATTATCATTGACGGCAACTGTGGTGATACTACCGGTTACGGCATGCGAGGCGGTATGATTCTGGTTCGTGGTGACGCAGGTTATCGTGCCGGTATTCATATGAAGCAGTACAAGGATCATATTCCGGTTCTGGTCATCGGCGGCAAGGCAGGCTCCTTCCTGGGCGAGTATCAGGCAGGCGGTGTGATTGTTGTTCTGGGCAAGGGCTGTGAAGGCAAGCAGCCTACCGGCTTCTTCTGCGGCACCGGTATGCATGGCGGACGCATGTTCCTCCGCTGTGATGAAGCACCGGATATTCCGATTCAGGTCAAGGCTGACGTTGCGACCGATGAGGATAAGGCTTCTATTCGAGCATTTGTGCAGGAATACTGCGACAACTTCGGCGGCAATGCAGATGAAATTCTCAAAGAGAAGTTCTATGTATTGACACCGAACACCCACAGCCCATACGAGCGCATGTACACATTTAACTGATTTTTTCACAGATTTTGTGATATAATGACGGACAGCAGGTATATACTCATCCTGCTGTCCGTTTATGGTTTTTATTCTGAGAAAAAATCATATCCATCTTCCGGCAGTGACTGTTCTCCTTTTCCGGTATAACACCCGATTTTTCTTTCATCCAGTCTCTGCTGTAAAACTGTATTTTTAGAGGATTTAGGAGGATTTTATGAACGATTATACGTTCCGCGAAGTCATGCAGTATGTCTCGGAAAATGACGTAAAATTTATCCGTCTGGCATTCTGTGATATCTTTGGCACCCAAAAAAATATTTCTATCATGCCGCGTGAGCTGTCCCGCGCCTTTGAGGAGGGCATTTCATTTGATGCTTCCTCCATCCGCGGCTTTATGAACATCGACCAGTCTGATCTGCTGCTGTTCCCTGACCCATCCACCCTGTCCATTCTGCCCTGGCGTCCGTCCCATGGACGGGTTGTCCGCTTTTTCTGTGACATCAAGTATCCAGACGGCACACCCTTCGAGGGTGATGGCAGACAGGTGCTCCGTCAGGCACAGGAGGATCTGAAAAAGCTGGGATATTCTGCAAAAATCGGTACGGAATGTGAATTTTACCTGTTAAAGCAGGATGAGAACGGCATTCCTACCAAGACCCCCCATGACAATGCCTCCTATCTGGACATTGCACCGCTGGACAAGGGTGAAAATGTCCGCCGGCAGATTTGCCTGACATTAGAGGAAATGAATCTCCGCCCGGAGGCTTCCCATCATGAAACCGGTCCGGGTCAGAATGAAATTGATTTCGCTTATGACTCCGCTGTTGCCTCAGCAGATAATCTGATTACCTTCCGCAGTGTTGTTAAGACCATGGCTTCTGCCAATGGTCTGTATGCGTCCTTTATGCCAAAGCTGTTCCGTGACCAGCCAGGCAATGGTCTGCATATCAATCTTTCTCTGTTCCAGCATGGGGAAAATGTGTTCCGTTCCGATTCAGCGGATGAACACAGCCCGATTGCGGAAAGCTTCATCATGGGTATCCTGACCCGCTGCTATGAGATTTCTGCCTTTCTCAATCCACTGGTCAATTCCTATGAACGGCTTGGCTCTGCGGCAGCACCGCATTACATCACTTGGAGCCATCAAAACCGTTCTCAGCTCATCCGTATCCCTGCGGCACATGGCATCAACCAGCGCATGGAGCTTCGTTCTCCTGATCCATGCACCAATCCGTATCTTGCCTTTACTCTGCTGATCCGTGCAGGTATGGAAGGCATTGAGCGGGGTTTGAAGCTGTGTGATCCCTGCAATATGAACCTGTACGATGTACCCTCCTCCATGGTGCGTGAATATGATGCCCTGCCCGGTACGCTGATGGAAGCCATCCGTGCGGCAGAAAACAGTGACTTTGTCAAGCGTGCCCTTCCCCAGAAGATCATTGACGCATATCTGTCTGCCAAGACCAGTGAATGGAACCGGTATTCCGATGCTTCCGACAAGTCCTCTGTCATTGACTCCCTCTATTTTTATTCGTACTAATCGTATGGGATAAACCGGCTGGCAGTACAATTGCTGCTGCCAGCTACCACATACCAGTCCGAAATGGAGGTGTCAATATGGAAACTATTTTACTCGTTACCGCTTCCAGAAAAAGTGCGGATATGCTGCTAAGCCTGATTCAAGCCGATGGCTGGCGGCCGGAACGGATTCTGGTTGCAGGCTCCTGTAATGAAGCCCGTCGTCTGCTGATTGAAAACCATGTTGACCTAATCCTGATTAATACACCGCTCTCAGATGAATTTGGGCATGATTTCGCTATTTATGCCTGTCAGAATACCCTTTCCGGTGTCCTGATGCTGGTGAAATCCGAGCTGTCGGATTCGGTTTCCGAGCGTGTGGAGCAGGATGGCGTCTTTGTCGTGACAAAGCCGATCTCCCGTCCTATGTTTTATCAGTCCCTGCATCTGGTCAATTCCTCTCGTATGCGGGTGTATAATCTGCAGAAGGAAAACCATCGGCTGCGCCGTCAGATGGAGGACATGCGGCTCATCAGCCGTGCCAAATGCCTGCTGATCGCGGAAAAACATATGAGCGAAGATGAGGCACATTCTTACATCGAAAAACAGGCCATGAATTATCGTCAGACCAAACGGGATATTGCAGAGGAAATCATCCGTTCCTTTACATAAATCCCTTTTATCTCACATCCGCCCAACCGGGTGCTGTATCCCGGATTCTTCCTTTTACCGGTTCTGGCAGGCAGCAATTCCTGTACCCGGAAATCCATGCAGCATTGGTTTTCCCGCAAAAATGATTTGCTCTCTTGCAATGACCGGTTAATCAGGGTATAATTGTAGCTGAATGTATTTCAGATGCAATAAATTGTATGATTGTATCAAAATTCACAGATTTTAGTTGAGGATAAGACGCAAATGAAGCTGAATTTCACTAAAATGCATGGCTGCGGCAATGACTATATCTATTTCAACTGCTTTGAACAGGAAGTCACAAAGCCGGAAGCCCTTTCTATCCGCCTGTCCGACCGACATTTTGGTATCGGCGGCGACGGAATCGTCCTGATCTGTCCTTCTGAGGTGGCAGACGCAAAAATGCGTATGTTCAATGCCGATGGCAGTGAAGGAAAAATGTGCGGCAATGCAACCCGCTGTATCGGCAAATATATGTATGACCATGGCATGATCGACAAGCCGGAGATGACGCTGGAAACCCTCAGCGGCATCAAACTGCTGAAAATGCAGACGGAAAACGGTCAGGTCAGCAGTGTCCGTGTGGACATGGGCAAGGCAATCCTGAAGCCGTCGGAAATCCCGACAAAGTATGAAGGTGAAACCGCAGTTGCGGTTCCGCTGGAGGTGGATGGTGTGACCTATGCGGTCACCTGCGTTTCCATGGGCAACCCCCACTGTGTTGTGTTTACAGAGGAGGATGTCAGCACGCTGGATTTGCCGAAAATCGGACCTTCCTTCGAGAATCATCCCATGTTCCCCGAACGCATCAATACGGAATTTATCCGCGTGATAGATGACCACACCCTGCAGATGCGGGTATGGGAACGGGGCAGCGGGGAAACCTGGGCCTGCGGCACCGGCGCATGTGCAGCTGCTGTGGCAGCTGTGCTCAACGGTTTCTGCCCCAAGGGTGAAGATATCACCATTCACCTGCGCGGCGGTGACCTGACCATCTGTTATACCGATGAGGCCGTGTTCCTCAGCGGTTCCGCAACAACTGTATTTGAAGGGAGCGTGGAAGCATGACCAAGTATATTTTTGTGACCGGCGGTGTTGTTTCCGGTCTGGGCAAGGGCATTACCGCAGCATCCCTTGGCCGCCTGCTCAAGGCACGCGGACTGAAAATTGCCGCACAGAAGCTGGATCCGTATATCAATGTTGACCCGGGTACTATGAGCCCGTTCCAGCACGGCGAGGTATATGTCACCGATGACGGTGCAGAAACCGACCTTGACCTGGGACATTATGAGCGTTTTATTGACGAAGATCTGAACAAGTTCTCTAACCTGACCACCGGCAAGGTGTACTGGAATGTACTGAACAAGGAGCGAAAAGGCGATTATCTGGGTGAAACCGTACAGGTTATCCCCCATATCACCGATGAAATCAAGTCGTTTATCTATTCCGTAGGCAAAAAGACCAATGCGGATGTTGTCATCACGGAAATCGGCGGCACCACCGGTGATATTGAATCCCAGCCGTTTCTGGAAGCCATCCGTCAGGTATCCACAGAGGTAGGCCGCCGGAACTGTCTGTTTATCCATGTGACCCTAGTGCCGTTTATCTCCGGTTCTGACGAACCGAAATCCAAGCCTACCCAGCATTCTGTCAAGGAGCTGCGTGGTCTGGGCATCCAGCCAGACATGATTGTCTGCCGTGTGGATCAGCCGCTGACCGATGACATTCGTCACAAGATTTCCATGTTCTGCAATGTGCAGCCGGATTGTGTCATTGAAAACCGCACGGTACCGGTACTGTATCAGGCACCGCTGATGCTGGAGCAGAGCCATTTCTGTGATATTGTCTGCCGTGAGCTGG
>CAMBYS010000007.1 GCA_945872165.1 uncultured Clostridia bacterium
CCGTGGTATCGGCACCTTCCACCACCTTCAGGTTATAGGAATTATACAGCTGATCCACACCGGTCAGCTGTACGGCTATATCCCGATATTCCACCGTGCGTGTCGGATTCTGCACGCTCATAAAATAACTCCAGAGGATAATCGCTGCCATAACCGAAAGCAGTTTGGTTAAAATATCATGCTTTGTGAACCAGTTACTCATTTTTTATTCCTCCTGAATACGGCGAATTTATCCAGAAGCTTATCCAAAAACGAGACATCCTCTGGGATTTCGTCCTCCAGAATATTCACCAGGAGTTCGGAATGGAGAATTTCATCCAGCTGCTCCGGTACCAGATGACGCTGCAGCTTTCCATCCATAGCAATGGAAATCGAACCGGTTTCCTCGGATACTACCAGGCTGATGGAATCAAAGCGTTCACTCATACCCACAGCAGCCCGGTGACGCGTCCCCAGTTCCTTGGCAAGGTTAGGGTTCGGTGACAGCGGCAGCACACAGCCGGCAGCATGAATGCGTCCGGAACGAATAATCATCGCGCCATCATGCAGCGGAGCACCTTCATAAAAAATATTCCGTACCAGTTCATCCTTGACATCGGCATTGACAACGGTGCCGGTTTTGATGATATCATTCAGATTTTCCCTGCGCTCAAAGATAATCAGCGCACCGGTACGTGACCAAGACATCTCGGAACAGGCATGCACAATTTCCAGAATCGCCTGTTCCTCCATCGGCACCATGTCATTGCGCAGCATCAGCGAAGAAAGCTTGCTTCTGCCTACCCGTTCCAGAATACGGCGAAGCTCCGGCTGAAAGACAATGGCAATGACCACAATGCCCCACGTCAGAATCGCACGGAACAGATAATTCACCATGGTCAGCTGCAGGATGTTGGAAAGCCACATTGCAGCAATCAGAATAATGACACCACGAATAATGCGTGCAGAGCTCGTTTCCCGCACCAGCTTCACAACCTGATAAATGAGAAACGAGACCACAGCGATATCAACAACATCTGAAATGTTAATAGCTGATAAATTTTGCCAGATCATTTGGATATAATCCATACAGTTATTCAATCTCCCCATAAATCCGCAATCTGCAGTTTCCTTCATGTTTCCATGAGTAATTTTATTTTATCACAAGTTAGGAGTCATGTGAACACTCTATTCCAAATTTTGCTCTGTTTCTTTTCCGCTAATATATGCCAGTCTTGCTGTAAACCGGCGGATCTGCCGTTCGGTCTGGAACCATCCCGGTGAAATGCGTACGGTTCCGCAATGCATGGTTCCTGCTGTCTGATGTGCCAGCGGTGCACAGTGCAGTCCTGCCCGCACACAGATATTCTGCTCTGCCAGACGAAGCGCTATGGTTTCAACCGGCAGCTGAAGGCTGTAAAATGACAGTACACCTGCCTG
The DNA here is from genome assembly GCA_945872165.1 of uncultured Clostridia bacterium. Classification (GTDB taxonomy): domain Bacteria; phylum Bacillota; class Clostridia; order Oscillospirales; family Butyricicoccaceae; genus Butyricicoccus_A. Next base: position 1,420 of record CAMBYS010000007.1, read on the forward strand.
CCGGCTGGGAACAGGTGCGATAAATGGTACAATTCCCGGTATATTTTTCATTTCTTCCGCCGCCACCTGGCATAGCCGCTGTTCATGATGCAAAATTTCCGTCTGTTCCGCTTTTTGGACAAATTTCATTCCTTCAAACAGTCCGGCAATCCCCGCTACATTTGGCGTACCGCATTCCAGCCGATCCGGCAATAAAGCCGGCATTTCCAGCAGTTCTGAACTGCTCCCGGTTCCTCCGGAGAGAAGCGGCCGCGGCAGTTCCTCCGACAGCCACAACAGCATGCCGGTTCCCGGCGGGCCATATAATCCTTTATGTCCCGGCATACAGACGGCAGCAAGACTATGCAATTGAGACACATCCATGGAAATCACACCGGCAGATTGGGATGCATCCAATATCAATGGAATCCCATGTTCTTCCAGCAGGGCATCCAGTTCCTCCAGCGGCTGGATATAACCAAATACATTGGATACATGGCACAATACAAAGCAGTCCGCCCCATCCGCAATGGCTTTTTGGGCAGATTCCAGCAGTAATGCGTCATTCCATAGTTCTCCATTGAGAATGGTCAGCTGCATGTTGTTCTGCTTTACCGCCTGCAATACCGGACGATACACCGCATTGTGTTCAAAGGGTGAAATGGCAAAATGCCGCCGTTTCTCCGCCATGGCATAAATAGCAAGATTGAGGGCATGGGTTGCATTACAGGTAAAAATCACACGCCGCGGGTCAGACAGCCCGAATAATTCCGCTGCCAGCACCCGGGTATCATATAAAATTTCCGCACCGGTGATTGCCGGGCGGTGAGCGCTTCTGCCTACACCTGCCGCCTGATGCAGTGCCCAGCGCATGGCTGACCATACGGCAGGTGGCTTCTTCAAGGTAGTTGCCGCATTATCCAGATAAATCATTGCCATCCTCCCAGCACCAGAGATCGGATGTGATGCCGGCCTTTTCCAGACAGTGCTCTGCCTGTTCGGATAACCGGCTGTCTATCTCAATTGCCCATGAGCAGGAACGTACCTGTCTGGAACGCGGCGGACGGGTCAGTTTTCCGCTGATGCCGCATGCAGACAGCCTGCCGGACAGAATCATTGCTTCGCTCTGGGATCGGCACAGGAGTAAACGATGTTGTTTCATCTTCCGCACCTCCAAAATCCATTCTTCTTATCAGTATAAGATTTATATATGGAATTTGTGCCTGTCTCTTGCAAAAAGTGACGGTTTGTGCTAAGGTAAAAAGCGTTGATAAATCTCAAAGAGGTGACATTATGATGAACAGCACAGCACTTCGTCTGCGGCTGGAATCCCTGACTGTTCTGGGAAACCTGCGGCATACGGAAGTATTTAAAGCTTATGCTGATACACTCGCTGCATTATATGAAGATCCGGTCACATTCTGCCGGAACTATGCACATCTGTGCCGGTTCCATTACCGCAACAAGGATCTGGGCAGACTGTTTGCGGCAGAAATCCATTATGACAACAATGTGCTGACACAGAATGTGGATGCCAAGCTCCCGGAAGAGGTTCGTGCAGCAGCAGATTTTGATCTGTATACCATCAACACGCTGATTTCCCTTTCCGGTGCGGATATTCTGGCATTTGCACGCAAAACCTTTCCGAAGATTGGCGAGCTGCTGGATACGCTTCCCGGCTTTTCCGCCGGTACACCGCTGCCCTTCGGCAACTGTGACGGCCTGTGCCAGATGTACCGCAAGCGTGGTTCCGGCTACTTTGCCCGTGCCAACGCCTTTACGGTTCTGGACGGCAAACCCCAGCCCATTGCCAATCCGGATCCGATTCGCCTGACCGATCTGAAGGGCTATGCCGTACAGAAAAAGCAGATTCGTGATAATACACTGGCACTGCTGGAAGGCAAGGATGCCAATAATATCTTCCTGTACGGTGACAAGGGCTGCGGCAAGTCCTCTACCGTCAAGGCCATTGCCAATGAATATGCAGACCGTGGTCTGAAAATCATTGAAATGCCGATGAGCCAGATCAACAGCTTCCCGTCCATCTGTGCCCAGATTGAGGAAAGCCCGTTTAAGTTTATCCTGTTCCTGGATGATCTGACATTTACGTCAGAGGATGAACGGTTCATTACCCTGAAAGCCTTTATTGAAGGCGGTGTTGCGGGCAAACCGTCGAATATGGCGATTTATGCAACCTCCAACCGCCGCCACATCATCCGTGAAAACTTTGCGGACCGCGGCAGCGATGAAGTACACCGCAATGACGCCATGCAGTCCGCATCCTCTCTGGCTGACCGGTTCGGTATCAAGATTACCTTTGTCAATCCGGTCAAGAATGAATACCTTTCCATTGTGGATCAGCTGGCAGAAGATTACGGTCTTACCCTGTCCCAGGACAAGCTGCATCAGCTGGCAGAAAGCTTTGCCGTCCGCAAGAACGGTCGTTCTCCCCGTACCGCACGCCAGTTTATCATGCACCAGCTGTCTTTGGAAGCCGGCGAAGCCGAAGAGGAAAGAGCTTAATTCCTGTCGTTTCAAAAAGAATGCACGCCTCACAAACGGGGCGTGCTTTTTTCTGCCTCTTGCTTTTATCATTCCAATTCACAGAACAATAACGCCCCATCAGCCAGCATTCCTGTGCTTTACTGATGGGGCATTGTATTTGTATTTATGTACGGAATTTATTCCCACTCCACAACAACCTTGCGCTTACGGTACTCAACCGGCTGCTCACAATAGATACAGCGTTCACCCTCCGGCGTGCGGTGGGTTTCCATAGGCAGATACGTTTCCGTACGGGTAATGCACTTGGGATTGGTGCAGCGCAGATTCGGACGGCCCGGAATATTTTTCGGCATACGGAACCGAGGCTGCTTGCTCAGGGTCAGCAGCAGCGCCATACGGGCATACATGCCAAACCGTGCCTGGTCGAAATAAACTGCTCTCGGGTCATCATCCACATCCTTGGAGATTTCATCCACACGGGGCAGCGGATGCATGATAAGCAAATCCTTTTTCGCGTCGCGAAGCTTTGCCTTGGTCAGGCAATAGATACCCTTCAGGCTTTCATATACCGCGATATCCGCAAAGCGTTCCTTCTGGATACGGGTCATATAGAGCACATCCAGCATCGGAAGTACCGGCTCCAGACCGGAAACCTCATAAAACTTCATTTTATGGCTGCGCATAAACTGACGCAGATATTCCGGAATCGCCAGCTGGCGGGGTGCAATCAGATAAAACTGTACGTTTTTATAATTGGCCAGGAAATGGATCAGAGAATGAACCGTGCGGCCATATTTCAGGTCACCGCAGATACCGATTTTCATGTTGTCCGCAGAACCGCGCAGACGCAGGATTGTGGTCATATCTGTCAGGGTCTGGGTCGGATGCAGATGTCCGCCGTCACCGGCATTGATGATAGGTACCTCAGAAAAGAATGAAGCCGCTTTTGCTGCACCCTCACTGGGGTGGCGCATGACGATCATGTCCGCATAATTGGAAACCATAGTGATGGTGTCATCCAATGTTTCGCCTTTTGTTGTGGAAGATGCGCTCGGATTGGAAAAACCAATGACGCTTCCTCCCAGACGCTTCATCGCGGTGGAAAAGGAAAGGTTGGTACGGGTACTCGGCTCATAAAACAAACTGCCAAGCACCTTGCCGCGGCAGGCATCGGTATAGCCCTCCGGGCGGTCAATAATATTTGAAGTTAATTTATATAACTCGTTAAATTCTTCCATTTTAAGGTCACTGAGGTCAATGATATGTCGCATGGATGCTTTCCCTCCCTGATATTTCCTTTATTGTATCACAGATTCTGTCGAATGAAAAGACAAACCCGTTCTCCCGGCAAAAAAACTGACATTTGTTCACTGCAGCCACAATGACAGCAGCAGCAAGCCTGTCAGCACAGCCGCGGTAAGCAGCAGTGTAAGTCGATAACGAAACACGGCATAGCACCTCCCTGCTGTTCAGCTTGGACAGAAATGCCGTATTTTATCCGTCGAAAAGCGCCGATCCAAAGACCAGCGCTTTCCACTCTGCATTGTTGTAAAAATTACTTGTTAAAAATGCCGGTGACATCCAGCGTTGCGAAGTAATCTGCCGGAGTCTCTGCACGGCGGATCAGCTCGGTGGAGCCATCCTCCTTCAGCAGAACCTCTGCGGAACGCAGTCTGCCGTTGTAATTGTAGCCCATGGAGAAGCCATGTGCACCTGTATCATGGATCACCAGCAGGTCACCTCGCTCAATTTCCGGCAGCATGCGGTCTACCGCAAACTTGTCGCAGTTCTCACACAGAGAACCGGTGACATCGTACTTATGGTCGCAGGGTGCATTTTCCTTGCCCAGCACCGTGATATGATGGTATGCACCATAAATTGCCGGACGCATCAGGTTAGCAGCGCATGCATCCACACCAATGTAATTCTTGTAGGTGTTCTTTTCATGGATGGCACGGGTCAGCAGACAGCCATAGGGACCCAGCATATAACGACCCAGCTCCGTGTACAGGGCAACATCTCCCATGCCTGCCGGTACCAGAATTTCTTCATATGCCTTGCGCACACCTTCACCAATGATGGCAATATCATTGACATTCTGTTCCGGACGATAGGGAATGCCTACGCCGCCGGACAGGTTGATAAAGGTAATATGTGCACCGGTCTCTTCCTTCAGCTCCACAGCGAGCTTGAACAGGATGCTTGCCAGTGCCGGATAATATTCATTGGAAATGGTATTGGATGCCAGGAATGCATGAATGCCAAATTCCTTCGCACCCTTTTCCTTCAGGGTCTTATATGCCTCGGAAATCTGTGCACGGGTCATGCCATACTTTGCTTCACCCGGATTGTCCATAACCTGGAATCCTTCCTTGGAACCGCCCAGCTGGAATACACCGCCCGGATTAAAGCGGCAGCAAATACGCTCCGGAATGTGTCCAATGGCATCCTCCAGGAACGGGATATGGGTAATATCATCCAGATTGATGGTAGCACCCAGCTTGTCAGCCATGACAAATTCCTCTGCCGGCGTATCATTGGAAGAAAACATGATTTCCTTGCCGGAGAAGCCGCATGCCTCACTCATCATCAGCTCCGTCAGGGAGGAGCAGTCCGTACCGCAGCCCTCTTCCTTCAGAATCTGCAGGATGCGCGGATTCGGAGTTGCTTTTACAGCAAAATATTCTTTAAAGCCCTTGTTCCAGGAAAAAGCCGCATTCAGTCTGCGTGCATTCTCGCGGATGCCCTTTTCATCATACAGATGGATCGGGGTAGGATACTGCTTGACAATTTCCTCTGCCTGTTCTTTGGTGACAAATGGTCTCTTCTCGTTCATTGCTCTAACATCCTTTTCTGTATCTGTATCGGCCTGCAGGAAAAGATCCTTTCCCCTGCCGTAATGATTAATTTTCTTCAATATGCTCCAGAATCAGTGCAAGCACTTCCTCCCTGCCGGTTCCCTTTTCCGCAGAAAACGGAATCACCGGAACCTCCTCCGGCAGGTGCAGTGTGGTGCGGATGGTCTGAAGATTGCCTTCCAGCTGGCTCTTTTTGATTTTATCCAGCTTATTGGCAATCACCACAAAGGGCATACCGGTCTGTAAAAACCAGTCTGCCATGGTGACATCATCCGCTGTAGGCTTATGGCGGATATCCACAATCTGGAATCCCAGGGTCAGTGTATCCTCACTGGCAAAATATTCGTCCATCAGCTGTCCCCAACGGGCACGCTCCTTTTTGGAAACCTTGGCATAGCCATAGCCCGGCAGGTCAACAAAATATACCTTTTCATCAATCTGGAAAAAGTTGATATGCACCGTCTTGCCCGGTTCATTGCCTACACGGGCAAAATTTTTCCGGTTCAGCAGACGGTTGATGGTGGAAGATTTGCCCACATTGGATTTTCCGGCAAAGGCAATCTGTGGCAATGCATCGTTAGGAAAATCGCCGGTTTTCACCGCAGAGCGGACAAATGCTACGTTATGTAAATTCAGCATAATTCACCTTGTCTTGTGGCGGTTTCGGAAGCCGGAACAACCGATTCCGGCAAAATCGTTGCAGGTTTCGCGCTCTCTGATTTCTCACGGCGCAGTGCTGTGTCCAATACGGTATCCATGGTTTCTGCAATGACAAATTCCACATTTTCCCGTACCACCGGCTCAATGTCCTGTAAATCCGGTTCATTTTCAGCGGGAACGATGACGGTTTTCATGCCGGCGCGGTACGCTGCCATGGTCTTTTCCTTCAATCCGCCGATGGGCATGACCCGACCTCGGATGGTAACCTCACCGGTCATGGCAACATCATGCCGTACCGGGATACCGGACAGAGCAGATGCCAGAGCCGTAGTCATGGTGACACCTGCAGACGGTCCATCCTTGGGAATTGCCGCCTCCGGGAAATGGATATGGATGTCATGATTCTTATAAAACATAGGATCAATGCCCAGCTTCTCCGCAGAAGAACGGACACAGGTAACCGCAGCCTTGGCGGATTCCTCCATGACTTTTCCCAGATTGCCGGTAATTTCCAGCTTTCCGGTGCCCGGAATGACATTGACCTCCACCTGCAGCATCTCGCCTCCGACGGATGTCCATGCCAGGCCGTTGACCACGCCGATTTCATCTTTCTTGCTGACATTGTCCTGTTTATACCGGGGTGTACCCAGGAATTTTTCCATATTGGAACGATTGACAGTAACACGCTTACGGTTCTTCCGTTCCGGATTTTTCTGCTGGTCATCTGCAATAATCTTCGCAGCCTTGCGGCAGATGGTTGCAATCTGCTGCTCCAGCCGGCGGACACCAGCTTCACGGGTATAGGCCTGAATCAGATAAACAATCGTCTCACGGGTCAGTGTCAGATTGGACTTTTTCAGTCCATGATGCTCCAGCTGCTTGGGCAGCAGATGCCGCATGGCAATTTCTGCCTTTTCCTGCTCGGTATAGCTGGAAAGCTCAATGATTTCCATACGGTCCAGCAGCGGTCGTGGAATGGTATCCAGTGTATTGGCTGTCGTGACAAACAGCACATCCGACAGATCAAAGGGAATCTCAATAAAATGGTCACGGAATGCACTGTTCTGTTCAATATCCAGAACCTCCAGCAGGGCAGCTGCCGGATCACCTCTGGAATCGGTACCCATTTTATCAATTTCATCCATCAGGATCAATGCATTTTTGCTGCCTGCCTGGGACAGCGCAGTCATAATGCGTCCCGGCATCGCACCAATATAGGTCTTGCGATGACCGCGGATATCCGCTTCATCCCGCACGCCGCCCAGAGACATGCGTGCATAATTGCGGCCCATAGCCTCTGCACTCGAACGGGCAATGGATGTTTTACCCACGCCCGGAGGGCCTACAAGGCACAATACCTGACCCTTCAGCTGAGGTGCCAGAGATTTTACCGCGAGAAATTCCAGAATACGGTCCTTGACCTTTTCCAGACCATAATGATCCCGATCCAGAATCCTGCGGGCGGTCTTGAGATTCAGCTGTTCCTTTGTGTTGGTATTCCACGGAAGCTCCAGACAGGTATCCAGATAGGTACGGATCACACCGCTTTCCGCAGACAGCGGCTGCATTTTTTCCAGACGGTTGGCTTCCTTAATCAGCTTCGCTTCCGATGCTTCTCCCAGCTGCAGTGCACGGATTTTTTCCCGGTATTCCTCTACCTCGTCGCCGGTATCCTGTTCACCCAGTTCGCCCTGAATGACCTTCAACTGCTCCCGCAGATAATATTCCTTCTGGTTTTTATCCACCTGCTCCTTGAGCTTTTCCTGAATGCCATTTTCAATGCGCAGAATTTCAATTTCGTTGCCGAGGACACGGATTACCTTTTCCAGTCTGCGCACATCATGCAGCTGTTCCAGCAATTCCTGCTTGGTTTCAAAGGAAAGCGGGGTATTCTGTGCAACAAAATCTGCCAGATAACCGGGTTCACCGCCATCCAGTACAGACATCACCACATCATGGGTGATATGGGCGGACAAGCCGGCATATTCCTCAAAATGATCCTGCAGCGTACGTACCAGCGCTTCTTTTCTCCGCTGAGAGGTACGTCCCGCATCGGTATCCACCCGGAATACCCGTGCAAACATGCAGTCATCCTGCATGGAAAATTCTTCTACACCGGCACGATAGCTGCCTTCCACCAATACCCGGATGTTATCACCCGGCAGGCGAAGAATCTGCTTGACGGTGCACACCGTGCCAAAGGTAAACAGATCCTCTGCTGTGGGGGAATCGGTACGGATATCCCGCTGTGCTGTCAAAAACAGCCGCTGGTTATCCTTCATGGATTGTTCCAGTGCCTTCATGGAAATCAGGCGGCCCACATCAAAATGAATCAGCATTTCCGGAAACGCAACCAGACCGCGCAGGGGCAGCACCGGCAGCATTTCCAACTCGGAGCCATACTCGTTGTCTAATTCGTTAATCTGGGACAATTGATAACCTCCTCCTGCATGCGCATGGCAGATTCTGTCATCTGCTGCGCAAAAGCACACGCTGCAAACAGACGGAAACCCATTTTCCGCCGGAATTGCACAAATCATGTGCGGATATTTCATACTTCTTAAAATTATATAGTATTTTATATCCCATTTCAAGTCTGTTTGAAGCCAGATATATGGATAAAATACATAAATCTGCCGTCAAAACAGGATGTTTTGCAGTAAAAAATTACATATGCCGGAGGATCGGCAGCAAAAGAAACGCAATAGCACAAAAAATGCCTGCAGACTCAAGACAGTCCGCAGGCAAAAGAGACAACAGATTATTCAGCTTTCGGCAGAGCCAGCAGTCCGGAAAAATATTCCAGATCCTCATCCGACAGGGAAATAATATTGCCGAATGCATCAAAGGATACCACAATCATAGGACCATAAAAGGTTTCATTGAAAATGGTGCGGTTTTCCGGCATCTGGAGTACATCGGAAAATGCATTGTGAATGACACAAACACCTTCGTCAATTCCGTTGGACGCGATTTTGCCGTGTACCATATCCTCCATCTGCGCTTCTGTTCCGTTCAGGTACTGAACCTCCGGTTCCTTACCGGGATTCACATACAGGCAGCGGATAATATAGGGGTTCTCTGTAAAATTCTGCATATTATCCCACTCCTTTAAGCTGTTTTCTGGGGCTTTTCCGTAATGACCGGAGACCCCTTCTTGTCAATCACATCTTTGGTAATGTGAACCGATGCAATGTTGTCATTGGAGGGAATCTCAAACATGATCTGTGTCATTGCTTCCTCCATGACACCGCGCAGACCCCGGGCACCGGTCTTGCGTTCCAGTGCAATATCTGCTACACGCTCCAGTGCATCATCGTCAAATACCAGTTCCACGCCATCCATTTCAAACAGCTTCTGGTACTGCTTGACCAGTGCGTTTTTCGGCTCTTTCAGAATACGGATCAGCGCTTCCCGATCCAGGGAATCCAAGGAAACCAGTGCCGGCAGCCGGCCAATGATTTCCGGAATCAGACCGAACTTCATCAGGTCATGGGGTTCCAGATCCCGCAGGGTGGTGCCCACATCCACTTCCTTGCTGGACTTGATCTGTGCGCCAAAGCCCATGCTGCTCTTGCTGGTGCGGGATTCCACAATCTTTTCCAGACCATTGAATGCACCGCCGCAGATAAACAGAATGTTAGTGGTATCAATCTGGATAAATTCCTGATGGGGATGCTTGCGTCCGCCCTGAGGCGGTACATTGGCGATGGTGCCTTCCAGCATCTTCAGCAGTGCCTGCTGTACGCCCTCACCGCTGACATCACGGGTAATGGACGGATTTTCACTCTTGCGGGCAATCTTGTCAATCTCATCCACATAAATAATGCCCCGCTGTGCACGCTCCACATCAAAATCCGCTGCCTGAATCAGACGGAGCAGGATGTTTTCCACATCCTCACCCACATAGCCGGCTTCTGTCAATGTGGTTGCGTCTGCAATGGCAAACGGTACCTCCAATGTTTTCGCCAGCGTCTGTGCCAGCAGCGTCTTGCCGGAGCCGGAGGGACCTACCAGCAGAATATTGCTCTTCTGCAGCTCCACATCGTCATCGGTACCTTTAAAAATACGCTTATAATGGTTATAAACCGCTACACTCAGTGCAATTTTTGCACGATCCTGTCCGATGACGTACTGATCGAGCGTTTCCTTGAGTTCACGCGGCGTAGGCAGCTTTTCCGGAGCCGATACATTTGCTTTTGCCGCCGCAGAGGGCATATTATCCTCAAGGCCGAATTCCTCATCCAGAATGCTCTGACAAATCTCGATGCATTCATTACAGATATAGACATTCGGTCCGGCGATCAGCTTATGCACTTCTGACTGCGGTTTGCCGCAGAACGAACAGCGAATCTCACGCTTATCGTCGTTTCGTGCCATAATACACCTCGAATTTCCAATCCCCGCCTGTGAAACAGGCCAGGGGCCTAAAATGTTGAAACACCGGAACGACTGCGATATTTCAGCCGTCCCGGTGATCACGTTACCATTATCTGTGAACCATGACCTCGTCAATCAGGCCATATTCCTTCGCCTGATCCGCGTACATAAAGTTATCGCGTTCGGTATCCCGTGCGATTTCCTCAATGGACTTGCCGGTATTCTGCGCAAGGATTTCGTTCAGCTTATTTCTGGTACGAACCAGATGATCCGTATGGATCTTGATATCTGTTGCCTGTCCCGAAAGACCGTTTCCACCAATCAGCGGCTGATGAATCATGATTTCACTGTTCGGCAGAGCAAAGCGCTTGCCCTTTGTGCCGGAGGACAGCAGAAATGCACCCATAGATGCAGCCATACCGATGCAAATGGTGGAAACATCGCACTTGATGTACTGCATGGTATCATAAATTGCCATACCTGCGGTAATAGAGCCGCCTGGAGAATTGATATAGAACTGGATGTCCTTATCCGGGTCCTGTGCCTCCAGAAACAGCATCTGTGCGACTACCAGCGAAGCGGTAGTATCATTGACGTCCTCGGAAAGCATGATAATACGGTCATTGAGCAGTCGGGAGAAAATATCATACGAACGTTCACCACGGCTGGTCTGCTCGACAACGTAAGGGACTAAACTCATAAAATGATTCCTCCTTCCCCATATCGGGGTATGTATTGCCGGAGGATTAGATTACTCGGCGTCAGCAGCAGCCGGAGCAACTGCAACAGCATTCTCCTTCAGCATATCAATGGTCTTCTGGGTGGTCAGATCGGACTTGATGGACTCAGCCGGTACGAACTGCTTTACCTTGTCCTCTTCCATGCCATAAGCCTCTGCCAGCTTCTTGTACTCAGCAGCAATCTCGTCTTCCGTCGGCTCGATGCCTTCCAGCTCAGAGATCTTCTTCACTGCCAGCTGTACCTTGACCTGACGCTCAGCCTGGGAACGGAAGATTGCACGGAAGGAGCTCATTTCCATACCCATCTGCTTTACATAGTCCTCCAGAGAGATACCCTGGGACTGAATACGGTAGCCATAGTCCTGCATGATGTTGTCCAGCTGTGCTTCGTACATTGCTTCCGGTACGTCAGCTTCCAGACCTTCCAGAACCTTGTCCAGAACCTTCTCTTCAAAATCACGGTCAGCAGCATTTGCCTTGGACTCAGCAGTCTTTTCCTCGATGCTCTTCTTCAGCTCTTCCAGAGTCTCGAACTCGGAAACGTCCTTTGCAAACTCATCATCCATCTCCGGCATGATGGTCTCCTGTACGGACTTAACAGAGCACTTGAATACTGCCGGCTTACCAGCCAGCTCAGCAGCCTGGTACTCTTCCGGGAAAGTAACGTTTACATCACAGTCCTCGCCAGCGGACTTGCCAACCAGCTGATCCTCGAAGCCCGGGATAAAGGTACCGGAGCCCAGCTTCAGGCTGAAGTCCTCGCCCTTGCCGCCTTCAAATGCTTCGCCATCAACAAAGCCCTCGAAGTCGATGACAACGGTATCGCCCAGAGCAGCAGCACGGTCAGCAGTCTCAGTGCTTGCAGCACGCTCTGCCAGACGGTTCAGCTCAGCGTTAACGTCGTCCTCGGTTACCGTTGCGTCAGCCTTCTCAGCCTCAACACCCTTGTAGGTGCCAACGGAAACTTCCGGGTATACCGGTACAGTGAAGATGAAATCAAAGCCGTTGTCGAAGTTCTCCAGAGACTCGTCGATCTTGACGTCGCCCTGGCCTACCGGCTCAATGCCTGCAGCTTCCAGAGCCTGCGGATACATCTCCGGGTACAGGTTGTTGATTGCATCGTTTACAAAGAAATCCTTGCCATACAGGCGCTCGATCACCTTACGGGTTGCCTTGCCCTTGCGGAAGCCCGGAATCTGAAACTGATTCTTAGACTTCTTGTATGCGGCTTCCTTTGCCTTATCTAATTCTTCAGCGGATACTGCAACAGTCAGCTTTACCTGGCTGTGCTCCAGCTTTTCGGTATTCTTGAGTTCCATATTAAATGACTCCTCCTAAATATATGTCCAATCTATTCTACCAGATAGTTGGCTTTTTGGCTACAAATTTTTTCTATTTTTTTAGCAGAACCGGCATAAAATCAATATAATCTCCGGATACCAGGCGAAAATAGATGCCTTCCTGCATACCGGTGACGGCATAACGCAGGCTGTCGGAATGCAGATGGCCGTAAATACACTGCTTTACGCCATACTTCTGCATGAGCTCCAGAATCTCTCCGCAGCGGTAGCTGGGAGCAATGGGCGGGTAGTGCAGGAAACACAAAATTTCCTCTACGCCCTGGGACTGTGCTGCCCGGAAAGAGGTTTCCAGCCGGATGAGCTCCCGCCGGAAAATTTTCTCATCATGGCATTCCTGGAAGTTTTCCTCGAAAAACCAGCCACGGGTCCCACAAATACCAATGTTATCATAAATGAAACAATTATTAAAGAGGAAATCAATATTTTTTATCTGATTTTCTTCAAAAAATTGCTTCATCTTCCGGACGGTACTCCACCAGAGGTCATGATTGCCCTTTCCGATGATCTTTTTGCCCGGCAAATCGGATAACAGCCGGAAATCCGGCAGGCTTTCCTTCAGGTTGATGCCCCAGGAAATATCGCCGCCAATGACAACCGTATCCTCCGGTGAAATCACAGCACGCCAGTTTTTTTCGATTTTCTCCATGTATCCCTGCCATTTGCCGCCAAAGATATCCATTGGCTTTTTTACGCCCACTGACAGGTGCAAATCAGAAATCGTATACAGTGCCATGCTTAGATTTTGCCCAGCAGGTCAACCGTGCCCAGAATATCCTCCCGGTCAATGACAAGATCAAAACGCGGCTTCAGACCGGACAATGCTGCCAGCGGCGCCGGAACCGGTGCACCGGTCATGTCATGCAGCTGATCCAGCAGCTCGGTGCCGTCGGTGGTAACCTGACCGCCCAGAGCGGAAATCACACTCTGGCAGAACTTGAACGGGCTTGCAGTGGAAGCAATCACGGTCGGAGTAGTGTCGCCGGTACGGGCACGGTAATCCTCATATACCTTCACAGCAACTGCGGTATGGGTATCCGACAGGTACTGCTTCTCCTCAAACAGTCTGGCAATGGTTGCCTTGGTCTGTGCGTCATCACAGCAGCCTGCATCAAACTGGCTGCCGATGTTGGCAAATACCTCTGCCGGTACGGTATACTTGCCGTTTTCCGACAGCTGCTTCATCAGATCCGCAACCATAGTGTCATTATAGCCGGATACCAGGAACAGTAAACGTTCCAGATTGCTGGAAATCAAAATATCCATGGACGGGGAAATGGTGGTATGGAACGGACGCATCCGGTCATAGGTACCGCCGGAGGTAAAGAAATCCGTCAGGACATTGTTCTCATTGGAAGCACAGATCAGCTTTGCCACCGGCACGCCCATCTGCTTTGCAAAATATGCAGCCAGGATATTGCCGAAGTTGCCGGTAGGTACACACACATTGATAGGATCACCCAGCTGAATATCGCCCCGGTTAAGCAGATCACAGTAAGCAGAAACATAATATGCAATCTGCGGTGCCAGACGGCCCCAGTTAATGGAGTTGGCGGAAGACAGTGTCATGCCCTGTGCATCCAGCTTTTCAATGGAAGCCGGATCGGTAAAGATTTTCTTTACAGCGCTCTGTGCATCGTCAAAATTGCCGCGGATTGCGCACACCTGTACGTTACTGCCTCTCTGTGTAACCATCTGCAGCTTCTGAATGGTGCTGACGCCATCCACCGGATAATAAACCATGATCTTGGTGCCTTCCACATCGGCAAAACCATCCAGTGCAGCCTTGCCGGTATCACCGGAGGTTGCTACCAGAATGCAGGCAGTGCGCTGCTCGCCGGTCTTGTGCAGGGATGCAGTCAGCAGATGGGGCAGCATCTGCAGCGCCATATCCTTAAAGGCACAGGTAGGACCATGCCACAGCTCAAGAATATATTTGCCATCCTCCAGCTTTACCAGTGGTGCGGTGTCCGAACCGCCGAACTTTTCATCCGCATATGCCCGTGCCGCATACTGCTCCAGCTCCTCAGCGGTAAAATCCGTCAGGAAACGGCCCAAAATATCTGCGCTTCTGCCGCGGTAATCCTTGGCGCACAGGGATGCAAAATCCTCTGCTGTGAGCTGCGGGATTTCCGTCGGGCAGTACAGGCCGCCATCCGGTGCAATGCCGGTTGCAATTGCCTTTGCCGCACTTACGGTGAGATTTTTATCTCTTGTGCTTACATAATCCATCGTTTAAAAACCTCCTAAAGGGTTTATTTTCACATCATTAAAAATATTGGGAAACAAACGCTGCCGCGTTATGATAGAAAAGATCTGCAATCTGCCGGTCGGAATACTTGTGCCGTGCCAGTGCTTCCGCCAGATGCTCCATGCCGGTCACATCTGAAATTTCCTTGGGTAATCGGTCACAGCCATCCCAGTCCGCGCCAATACACAGCTGTTTTTCTCCGCCCAGCTCACAAAAATGCTCAATATGACGCACCATATCCTCACAGGAAGCGGTCCTGTGCTTTGTGAGAAAGGGAACATACCCATTGATGCCAACCAGACCGCCCCGGCGAATGATTTCGCAAAACTGTGCATCTGTCAGATTGCGGGGATGATTGCAGATACTTCTGCTGTCGGAATGGGTGGCAAGCAGCGGTGCCTGGACACAGTCTGCCAGTTCCCAGAAGCCCCGCTCCGACAGATGGGAGACATCCAGATAAACGCCATGAGCCGAAAGATACTGCGCCAGCTGTTTTCCTGCCGGTTTGAGCCCTGCTTCCTGGTCGGTAACCGCACCGCAGCCATACACGGAATCATGGTTCCAGGTCAGCGTGACAATGCGTACGCCTGCCTCCAATGCGGTTTGGATATCTTCTTCACACTGCAGCAGTTCTGCGCCTTCCACAGATAAAAAAGCTGCTGTTTTGCCTCTTTGCCGTGCCTGCTCCCAGTCTTTCGCTGTCCTGCAAAGCATCAGTTCTTCGCCGCAGTCTGCAAAAGCCTGCTGTGCCGTCTGCAGGAGATGGGTGAACCGTGTATGGGCATCCTCCGGCGATGCCACCGGTTTTGCGCCGCAGAACAGGGCAAATACCTGTGCATAATGGTCATATACAGCGGCACGCTGTAAATCCACATGCCCGCTGTTGCAGCGCAGGGTTTCCCGCGTCCTGCGATACAATCTGTAATCGCTCAATTCATAAATGGTATCACAATGCAAGTCGAAATATTTCAGTCAAACCACCTCAAATGCATTGGGAATGTGATGCATGCGGCAGGTGGTGTGATTGGGAGAAACCAGAATTTCCACCACATCAAACCGGGGCTGCAGCTCTGTCGGATGTTCCTGCAGCCATTGCCGGGCTGCCAGAATCAGCTTCTGCTGCTTGCCATAGGTTACCGCCTCACAGGGCATGCCAAACGAAGTACTGCTCCGGGTCTTGACCTCCACGAACACCAAATATCGGTCATCTGCACAGATGAGGTCAATTTCACCCCGCCGGGTACGATAATTCCGTTCAAGGATATAGAAACCCTTGTTCTGCAGATATTCTGCGGCACGCAGTTCTCCCCGTTCCCCTATGGTCATTGGTGATTCAATACCTTTTTCAAAAAGGTTTTCCGGTGCAGCGGACAGATGCCATATTGTTCAATGGCTGCGTAATGCGCCTTAGTGCCATAGCCCTTATGCTTTTCAAAGCCATATTCCGGGTACTGTGCCGCCATATCCCGCATATAACGGTCTCGGGTGACCTTTGCCAGAATAGATGCTGCCGCAATTGACAGCACCTTGCCGTCACCGCCGATGACAGTTTCCGCCGGAACCGGCAGACCCTGGATACGGTTGCCGTCCACCAGAGCGTAATCCGCCGGAATCTGCAGCGCCTCTACTGCCCGGCGCATTGCCAGGAAGGTTGCCTGCAAAATATTGATTTCGTCAATCTCTGTTTCACTTGCCTCACCAATGCCATATGCCAGCGCATGCTCTTTGACAAAGTCAAACAGGATTTCCCGCTTTTTCTCGGTTATTTTCTTGGAATCATTGACACCGGGCAGCTGAATGTCCTCCGGCAGGATAACCGCCGCCGCCACAACCGGACCGGCCAGCGGACCGCGTCCAGCTTCATCAATGCCGCACACAGCAGTGAAACCCTTTGCACGGATTTCCATTTCCTTCTCCATGGTCAGCAGGACAGGCTCTTTGGTTTTAGCCATTTGCTCCATCCTCCGTCATGTATTCCTCCGGTGTCTCCAGTGTAATGCGTCCCAGCTTGCCGCCGCGGAATTCATCCAGCAGAATGCGTGCCATGCGTTCGGTATCAATTTCACCGCCGGAAATCAAAAAGCCCCGCTTGCGTCCGGCACGCATCAGCAGCTCATAACCAAGGAAATCAAACTCCTCTTCTTCTCCCGGCAGTTGAATCTTATACCGGTTCACCAGCAGCTCCGGTGCCCGGTGGTACAGAATTTCCATCAGGCGGCATGCCAGTGTCTCCACATCCACAACATCATCCTTGACCGCACCGGTAACAGCCAGATAAATACCGGTGCGCTCATCGTCCAGCTTGGGCCAGAGAATACCCGGTGTATCCAACAGCTCCAGACCGTTTTCTACCCGGAACCACTGCTGTCCACGGGTTACACCCGGTTTATCCGCTGCCTTTGCGGATTTTCTGCCCAGCACCTTATTGATAAACGTGGATTTTCCTACATTGGGAATGCCCACCACCATCACCTTGACGGAACGTCCGGTCTGGCCCTTTTCCTTCCACATCTGTATCTTGTCTGCCAGCAGGGATCGAACCGCAGCGGAAAATTTCGCCACGCCTGCACCGCTTTTGGCATCGGTTGTCAGGACGGCATAGCCCTGTCGGCGGTAATATGCCGCCCACTGCTTTGTCATCTCCGGATCTGCCAGATCGGTACGGTTCATCACCAGCAGACGGGGTTTGTTCCCCGCAATTTCATCCATATCCGGATTGCGGCTGACCTGGGGAATACGCGCATCGACGACTTCACACACGGCATCCACCTGCTTGAGGCTGTCTGCCATGCGTCGGCGGGTGCGTGTCATATGGCCGGGATACCACTGTATATTCATGTATTTCTCTCCTTATGATACTGTTCCGATTTCCCGGAACGGGAAAATGCGCATCAAAACCTTGCCGATCACATACCGTGTATCCACCATGCCCAGCTCGCCATAGCGGCTGTCTGTGGAATGGTTGCGGTTATCGCCCATGACAAAGATACAGCCTTCCGGTACGGTCTGAGGAAAGGTAACGTCATACTGTGTTGTTGTGGGCTCCGCAATATAGCTTTCCTCCAGCACTTCGCCGTTGACAGATACGGTACCGGTGGAAAAATCAATATCTACCGTATCGCCTTCGGTTGCGATCACACGCTTGACAATTGGGCTTACCATAAAGGAATCCTTGGTCAGTATGACAACATCGCCTTTTTCCGGTGTATAAAACAGATTGGAGACCAGCAGCTGATTGCCGTCCTGCAGGGTTGGCAGCATGGAATTGCCTTCTACGCCAATAATGCGTACACCAAAGACAAACACCAGAATCACTGCTGCCAGAGAGATCAGCAGGGCTTCTCCCCAATCGAACAGTTCACTGTGAAACCGTCCCTTCGACACTTCCTCACCGGAAGCATTGTTTTGCTCGCGCATTGGATTTCATCATCCTTTCATCGGATAAACATATACTTTTATATTATACCGATTCATCCTCATTTAGCAAGTAATTTTGCCAGAAAACACAGAAAACCAGCAAAAAACACTGCTGCAAAATGAAAAAGGAGAGAACATAAGCTGTTCTCTCCTTTGTGGTTCCTGAATACAGGCTGAAACTTACAGCTTTTCCTGAACCTTTGCTGCCTTGCCGACTCTGCCGCGCAGATAATACAGCTTAGCACGACGTACCTTACCATTGCGCAGTACCTCGAACTTTGCAATGTTCGGGGAATGTACCGGGAAGGTCTTCTCAACGCCTACACCGTAAGAAATACGTCTAACGGTTACAGACTTGTTGATGCCGCTATGCTTGATAGCGATGATGGTACCCTCGAAAACCTGAATTCTTTCGCGGTTACCTTCCTTGATCTTCTGGTGTACCTTTACGGTATCGCCAACCTTGAGTTCCGGCAGATCGGACTTGATCTGCTGCTCTGCGAGAACCTTTACTAAGTCCATCGTATTTTCTCCTCTCAATCTTAGACAATCGTGTCTCTTTTAAAACCTCCGGTCCGGTCTGCCGCTGAAAAAACGCTTCCGGCACAATGCTTGTGCCGCGGCATCCTGGTGGCTGAGCCCTTCTCAGCCGGGTGAACAGAGGATTGTCCGGTTTCAGTTAGTTAGTTTAACATGAAACGACACAGATTGCAAGTGACAACTGCAAAAAATACCGGGCAAATTTTGACAGAAATGTTGTGACTTGTTCACAAATATGGTATACTATTTTAGCAATGTAACCTTAACTTTTAATAATCAGGAGGATATGATAACGATGTGGGCATATGAAAGCGTATTTTATCAGGTTTACCCCATGGGTTTCTGCGGTGCTCCGTGGGAAAATGACGGCAAAACAGTCAACCGCATCAGCAAGGTGGGTGACTGGGCAGAGCACATTGCATCTGTCGGCTGCAACGCCATCTACTTCTCCCCTGTCTTTGAATCTGACAGCCATGGCTATGATACCCGTGATTTCCGCAAAATCGACTGCCGTCTGGGCACCAATGGGGATTTTGCCGCCGTCTGTGATACCCTGCACAAAAATGGCGTGCGTGTGGTACTGGACGGCGTGTTCAATCATGTAGGCCGTGGCTTCTGGGCATTTCAGGATGTACAGAAAAATAAATGGGATTCTCCTTATAAAGACTGGTTCCTTATCAACTTTGACGGCAATTCCAATTACAATGACGGTTTCTGGTATGAAGGCTGGGAAGGCCATTATGAGCTGGTCAAGCTGAACCTGCGCAATGAGGAAGTCATTCAGCATATTTTTGACTGCATTCGGGGCTGGGTAGAGGAATTTGACATTGACGGCCTGCGTCTGGATGTGGCTTATTCCCTTGACCGTGACTTTATCCGCCGCCTGCGTTCCTTCTGCGACTCGCTGAAGCCGGATTTCTTCCTTGTGGGTGAGATCATGAGCAGCGACTGCAAGCCGTTCCTTGAAGATGGCATGCTGCATTCCTGCACCAATTATGACTGCTATAAGGGTTTGTATTCTTCCTTCAACTCGATGAATATGTTTGAAATCACCCATTCCCTGCAGCGGCAGTTTGGTCCGGAATACTGGACGCTGTATAAGGGCAAGCACCTGCTGTCCTTTGTTGACAACCACGATGTCACCCGCGTGGCTTCCATCCTTACCAACGAAAAGCATCTGCCGCTGATTTACGCACTGATGATCGGCATGCCGGGTATCCCCTGCATTTACTATGGCAGTGAATGGGGAGAGAAAGCGGAAAAACAGCATGGTTCAGACGCAAACCTGCGCCCCTGCTTTGAGGCACCGGAATCCAACGAGCTGACTGAATGGATTGCCAAGCTTGCAAAAGCAAAGCGGGAGTCCAAGGCACTGTGCTATGGCGACTTTACCACCCGTCTGCTGACCAACAAGCAGGTCATCTTTGAACGTGCCTATGAAGGCGAACGTGTCATGGTTGCCATCAACGCAGATGACCAGCCCTTTGTGGCACATTTCAATGCAGAAGCCGGCCGTGCCCGGGACCTGATTACCGGAGAAGTGCATGACTTCGGCGGCGGTTCAGAGCTGCCTCCCTATTACGCAGCCTACTGGCAGGTATTTTAATTCATAAAACTCATAAATCCCCTCTGCTGCACCCGGCGACAGAGGGGATTCCTTTTGCCATTTTATCATCATGCCGGTACATTATTCCGACAGTTGCTCCGCCATTTCCTGCAGCTCCAGCCAGCGTTCTTCCTTTGCTTCCAGCTGAGCGGACACCGTGTCAATCTGCTCGGTTAACTGCTGCAGCCGGACAAAATCCGAAGTCACCTGTGCCTGTTCTGCCTGCAGAGCTTCCAGCTGCTGCTCCAGCGCCGCAATGTCATCGTCAATATGCTCCAGCTCATAGCGGTCTTTATAGCTCATCCGGGGTTTGCCAGATGTCTTTGCTTTGGGCTTGGCTGTTTTTTCTGTCTTGACCGGTACAGCTGTTTCTTCACGCTTTTCCAGATAATCCGCATAATTTCCCAGATATTCCTGCACGCTTCCGCCGGGTCGGAATTCAAAAATCCGGTTCGCCATCTTATCCAGGAAATATCGGTCATGGGATACCGCCAGTACCGCACCGTCAAAGCCCTCCAGATAATGCTCCAATATGGTCAGCGTTTCAATATCCAGATCATTGGTAGGCTCGTCCAGCAGCAGGATATTCGGTGCGCTCATCAGCACACTGAGCAGATACAGTCTGCGCCGTTCACCGCCGGACAGGCTGCCGATGCTGGCCCATTGGGATTCACCGGAAAACAGGAAGGTTTCCAGCATCTGTGCGGTTTCCGCAATATCACGGATAAAGGAAATAACCTTCTGATTTTCATCCATATGCCCGCAGTCCTGAGCAAAGTAACCGATTTTTACCGTTTCGCCGAAGGAGACTGTACCGGCATCCTCCTTTGCCTGTCCTGCCAGAATGCGCAGGAAGGTAGATTTACCGGTGCCATTGCGTCCTACAATGCCAATGCGGTCATCCCGGGCGACGGTCAGGTCAAAATCACGAATATACGTCACACCGTCCCAGCCCTTGGTCAATCCCTGTACCTCAATGGTCTTTTTGCCCAGCCGGGTGGAAATCGACTTCATTTCCACCGTGCTGTCAGTCTCCGGTGCAGATTGTGCCGATAATGTCTCAAACCGTTCCAGACGCGCCTTTGCCTTGGTGGTGCGTGCTCTGGCACCGCGTTTGACCCATTCCAGCTCATGACGCAGAATGCTCTGCCGTTTGCGTTCGGATGCCACTGCACTGGCCATGCGTTCCGCCTTGCGTGCGAGAAATCCCTCATAATTTTCGTCGTAAAAATACAGCTTTGCGTGATCCAGCTCACAGATGCGGTTGGTCACACGGTTGAGGAAATACCGGTCATGGGTGATGATGATGATAGCGCCTTTATACGCCTTCAGCTGCTGCTCCAGCCATGCCGCAGTTTCATTGTCAATATGGTTGGTAGGTTCGTCAAGAATCAGAATTTCACTGGGGTTAATCAGCGCTGACGCAATGGCAACCCGCTTTTTCTGTCCGCCGGACAGCAGACGCACATCCTTGTCAAAGTCCGTGATGCCCAGCTGTGTCAGCAGCATTTTGGCTTCATATGCCCGTTCCTCTGCAAAGGAAGTGGAAGCCCCACGGAAAACCTGCTGCAATACCGTCACCGGCTCGGAAAAATCCGGTGCCTGAGGCAGATACCCGATTCGGGTGCCCCTTGCCAGTGTCACAGTGCCGGAATCTCCCTCCTGCAGACCTGCCAGAATGCGCAGAAAAGTGGATTTGCCCGTGCCATTGATGCCAATAAAGCCCACCTTGTCATGCTCCTCCACAGCAAAGCTGACATCATCAAATAAGGTTTTCTCTCCCCAGCTCAGGGAGATGTGTTCCGCATTCAAAAGTACCATGTTTTCTATCCTCACAGAAACAAACCGCCGGACATACATCCGGCGGCTGAAACAATCAACATTACAGGGAATGGACAATATCCTTAAAACGATTGCCGCGTTCCATAAAATTCTTAAAGATATCGAAGGATGCGCTTGCCGGGGACATCAGAACGATATCACCATCTTCTGCAACCTCCGCAGCACCGCGGACTGCTTTTTCAAAATCATCATAGGTATCAATGACCAGCTCATCCGGGTTATAATTCTTCGCTGCCAATACGGAAGCCTTGATTGCCGGTGCCGTGGTATCCTCCGGATTCGCGTCAATCAGGATCAGACGCTTGACATGGTCACAGACCACCGGTCCAAAGGCATCATACGGAATCTTTTTATCATGTCCGCCTGCCAGCAGGATTACCTTCTGGTCAAAAGCACGCAGACCGGCTGCGGTTCTTGTGGGGCTGGATGCAATCGAGTCATTATAGTAACGTACACCGTTCAAGGTGCGTACCAGCTCCAGACGATGTTCTACACCGCCAAAATTGTGAGCCACTTCACAGACATCCGCAAAGGACACCTTGCCATGGGTCATGCAGATTGCTGCCATATAATTGGCAATGTTATGCGCACCCGGAATACGGATTTCAGAGGCATCCATAATCTTGCGGCGGTTGCCATCCTCTGCATACCAGATCACGCCATCCTGCAGGTAAACGCCGTTCTGTACCGGCTGTACCATGGAGAACTGCAGCAGTTCCACACCTTCTGCCGGTTTGAAATCACGGGATACCGGATCATCCGCATTGAGTACCAGCTTGGAGCCCGGCTTCTGATTGACAAAGATATTGGTCTTTGCCTGCACATATTCTTCCATGTCCTTATGGACATCCAGATGGTTCGGTGTCACATTGGTCACCAGAGCTGCCGACGGCGAACAGGTCATATCCATCAGCTGGAAAGAAGAAAGCTCCACCACAGCGATATCATTCGGTGTGATATCCGGTACATCTGCCAGCAGCGGATGACCGATATTGCCGCCCAGATGACAGGTATAGCCTGCCTGCTTCAGAATTTCACAGGTCAATGTGGTGGTTGTGGTCTTGCCGTCCGAACCGGTAATGGCAAGGATCGGGCACGGGCAGACCTGCATGAAAACTTCCATCTCACTGGTGATGATACTTCCCTGCTCACGGGCCCGTACCAGTGCCGGCTGGTTGGGATGCATACCCGGTGTGCGGAAAATATAATCGCCGGAAAGGTTCTGCAGATATTCATTGCCGACGCAGAATTCCACGCCGATATCATGAAGTCCTCCATAGATTTCGCCCAGATCCTCTATCGACTTACGGTCATGCACGGTGACATGTGCTCCTGCCTCCAGCAGCAGGCTGATCAGCGGTGTATTGCTGACACCTATGCCGATTACGGTGACGTTTTTTCCACTCATTGTTTCGAGAAAACGATCAAATGCACTCATTTCACTAGCCTCCGGATGATTTCTCCCACAATCAGGGCGGGTATCACAGCCGTCCATGGAGAATCATCGTTTTTTTATTTCATCAAAATTCAGGAAAGCCGCCTGACGGCGGCAAAAAATCCTGCGTATCAGCGAAAAAAGAGTGAGCAAAGAGTAAGCCGGGTTCTGTCATTGGAACAGCCATCTATCTGGGACGCATGTTACCACACGCCTCAAGCCACCTCCTCGGGACGGATCGGGCAAATCCTATGTGTCCCTCCACGGTGTTGCTGCGGATAGAGTTTACAGAGTCCCACAGTTACCTGCAGGACTGGTGAGCTCTTACCTCGCCTTTCCACCCTTACCGCGGAAATCCACGGCGGTATATCTCTGTTGCACTTTTCCTGGAGTCGCCTCCGGCGGACGTTATCCGTTACCCTGCCCTGTGCAGCCCGGACTTTCCTCACAAAAGGGCCTTTCGGCACGATTTGCGCGGCTGTTAACTTTACTCACTCCGTTTATTATACTGAAATCCACGATTTTGTCAATCTCCTCCGAGATGAATCTCCGGAAAAGCTGTTTTCAGGTACGGAATAATCTTTGCCTGAAACTCTCCGTCATGACAGCACCATTCCTCCCGCCGGATGACAAGCTCCGTTCCATCCAGGGTTTTCCCGGTAATCTGTTCCGCACCTTCTGCCTCCATCCGGTAGAAGTCAGCGGCAGAAATACATACCATTCGTCCTACCTCCGGTCCGGGGGCAAAGGCAGGCTGATCCTGTCGGTATACATACACATGGGAGATCTCCCGGTCATAATAACCCGGAATACGAAAATCCGGTGCCCGGTAGGTTCCCAAGGAAACCAACTGATCCATGGTCAGCACCAGACCGGTTTCCTCCCGTATTTCCCGCAGTGCGGCAGCATCTGCCGGTTCGCCGGCATCCATATGTCCGCCGCAGGCCAGATCATAGCAATCGGGAAAATCCTTCTTGGTATGTGCCCGCTGCTGGAAATAGAGAACCGGCTCAGTCTGTGCGATGACCCAGCAATGGACAACCTGATGGAACAATCCTTTTTCATGCACCTCGCTGCGGGGTGCTGTGCCGATATGGTTCCAGTCTTCATCGTAGATATCCAATACTTCTTCCATTTTTCTCCTCCCCGCAGCCTCTGCTGCTTTCATTCATTACCGGATGGAAACATGATACAGCTTCATCCAGTGATGCAGCTGCAAAAAATACGCAATGGTCTGGGGCGTCTGCATCAGCTGTCCATACCATGGCTGAGACCTGCTTTCGGTCAGCAGCTGTTCCAGTGCTTCCGGTTTGACAATGTCAAACATAGGAGATGTGCCTTCATCCAGAACCTGCCGCAGCAGATTGGCTACCCCGCGCATATAGGCAGGATTGTGTGTCTTGGGATAGGGGCTCTTTTTCCGCAGACGGATTTCATCCGGCAGCATCCCCTTGACTGCCTCCCGCAGCAGACCCTTTTCCATTCCATGCAGATCCTTGATATTCCACGGGACATTGTACAGGTATTCTGCAATGCGGTGATCACAGAACGGCACCCGAACCTCCAGACCGCTGTACATACTCATGCGATCCTTCCTGTCGCCCAGGGATACAGCGGTAAAATCCTTTTCCCATGGCTGTTTGCTACATATGACGCCGCATGGACAGGCAGGTCATCGGCATACATTGGTTCCGAGGTGATCCCATGACTGCATATCAGCAGCTAATCCATGTGATGAAAGAAACATATCCCGAAGCATTGGTAGAGCTTTATCGTCATCCGGATGGCAGCATCCGCCAGTTCCGTTATACCGACCATGCCTATATAGGACCGGGACCACAGGTGGAGCATGCCCCCATGCTGCCGGAAGCATTGCTGCAAAAAATCCCAAAGGAAGAACGGTGAATCTCTTCCCCCAGGCAGATGCGTCCCTGTGTCCGCTTATTCCATTACCTGCAGATATTTCACTTCAATTTTATCCGCCAGCCAGATGTTGTTCTCAGACAGATAAAACATGCCACCATCCTGCCAGCGCTTTTGCGCCGCAATCCGCAGGATGGCAATATCACCATAGCGTTTTTTCCTTCCGCCCACCTGCCGGGCAGTTTCCACATCCCAGGAAAGATGTACCATCTGCCGTTCCATAGGCTTGAGCCCTTCCGCCTGAATGGAGGACATAAAGCCCCAGGAGGTACCATGATATAAATACTCCGGCGGCTGCATGACCTGATACTCCATCTCAATCCATGGGATGGAATGTCCCTGATTGCAGCGGATAAACAGCTGATTTCCCTGTTTCTTCACCCCATACCGCTGTTTGCCGTCTGTCCGCACCAGTTCCATCAGTACCGGCAGATTCAGATAAAATGACTTGTCTGTGTACCGGGCGTTAAAACGGGAAATCAATTGTATTGCATCGACCCATGCGCCTTTTTTCTGCATATCCAGCTGCAGCTTCCGGGGATTGTGCCGCAAGGCATAACAAATTTTGGTACCCATGGTTCTTCCATACCGCTGCAGCATGGCTGCTTCCTCCGCTGTCAGCTGCTCAATATAGGGTTTGATGATTCCTTCGTATTTCATGTCATACCTCCTTTCTATATGCAAAAAATCAATAAAATCCTGAAATATTGTGCTTTTATTCTATCTTTTTCGGTTATATTTGTCAACCATGCCGGTTTAACAGAACCGTTACTGATTCCACAAATTGCTATTTGACACGTTTGCTCTGCACCGATAGGAATTTTTCCGCCGCAAAACAGACACCACCCGGGCATCCTTTCAATATATTGCACACAGGAGGTGCAATATGAATTATCTTGTGCTGCTGGCTTTGATTGCCACCCTTGGAACCTGGCTGGTCACGGCGCTGGGGGCTGCCACCGTGGTCTTTTTCAAATCGCCCAATGAAAAGATTATGAATTTTATGCTGGGCTTTGCTTCCGGCGTCATGATTGCCGCCAGCTTCTGGTCCCTGTTACAGCCTGCCATCGAATGGGCAGAGCTGTCATCCCAGGCTCCCGCATATATTGTCACCACAGTAGGCTTTCTGTTTGGTGCGTGTTTCCTGTGGGGGTCTGACAAAATCGTTACCTTTACCAGAAGGAATGCGGAGCGTACACATGGAAAGCCAAATGGACGGCTCAACCGCATCATCATGCTGGTTCTCTCCATCACCCTGCACAACATACCGGAGGGATTGGCTGTGGGAGTGGCATTTGGTGCCCTGCAGAACGGCAATTTTACCACCGAAGGTCTGATGGGCGCCATCACCATTGCCACTGGTATCGGTCTGCAGAATTTTCCGGAAGGTGCTGCGGTATCTGTTCCGCTGCGCAGAGAAGGCTGCTCCCGTAAGAAAAGCTTTCTCCTTGGGCAGGCTTCCGGCATGGTGGAACCGGTTGCCGGTGTCATCGGTGCATTGCTGATTGTATATGTGGAAGCCATCCTGCCCTATGCCCTTTCCTTTGCCGCCGGTGCCATGATCCTGGTTGCTGTGCATGAACTGATTCCGGAATGCCAGAAGAATCAGCAGGAACTCCCCTATTTCGCAACCATGGGCATTATTCTCGGCTTTGCCGTGATGATGCTGCTGGATGTGATGCTGGGATGACACAAAAAGAGTCTGACATTTCCCCTTGGATCCCGGGGCGTGTCAGACTCTTTTGCTTTCGTATATCATGCCTGCAATCTGTCAGGCTCATTCCTGTTCTTCCCATATCCGCATGATTTTCTCATGCAGGGTATTCCATTTCTGTGACTCTCGGATGCCGGTGATTTTTACCTTTTCATGCAGATCAGAAACCAGCCAGGTATTGAGTATCCGCGGCGGCTTCAAATACAGTGAAGGCTGTTTGTTCTTTCCGGAAGCGGGTTCCAGTGTCTTTCCACTCGCTCTGTCCGTGGGAATGGCATCCAGATACCGGTAAAAGACAATGCCTTCTGTGCCGTACAGCTCCTCTGCCAGCCGTGTAAAGGCCACGGAATGCGGGTATAAGGTTTTCTTTGTATCCTCCCGGAAATCCACAACTGCCTGCATCAGCGCCGGATGCTCTTCCCTGAGCCAGCCAGCTGCCGCTTCCAGCTTTTCTGTCTGGAAGGTCAGTTTCCGCTCCGGCTGGGAAGCATAGCTGTCCAT
>CAMBYS010000008.1 GCA_945872165.1 uncultured Clostridia bacterium
ATATGCTGGCTGGCAGACTGGAATTTTTCCCGCTGCTCATTCTGCTGCACCCCACGGTGTGGAAGGATTTCGCCACACGAAAGAAAAAAAGAACAACCCTGTAATACGCGAAAATCCCGCCTTCCGGCGGGATTTCAGTATGCTCTGATTTTCTCCTCTGCTTCGCGCAGGATTTGCTCCACATCGTTGCCCACGATATCCAGTCCCTCTGCACAAAACTCCTGTGTTTCCGCAATGCCAAACAGCTCGGCAAGGGCTTTCACATACGTATAGCCGAAATCGTTTTCTCCGATGAATCCGCCCGCCGTGGTGATATAGGTCAGACGCTTGGCGCGGCACAGCCCCTCCGGTGTGCCGTCCATCCGGTAACGGAAGGTCAGTCCAACGACACTGACTGCCTCCAGATAGCATTTCAGCGCTGCGGGAAAGCTCATATCCCAATACGGCGCGGCAATGACAATTTCATCCGCCTTGCGGAAATCCCGTGCATACCGGAACATTTCATGCTCCAGATGTCCCTCACTGAGCAGCCGATCCCGATGTCCAAGGGTTCCTGTATCCAGTCCATGCAGGTTTTCCTCCTCCAGAATGACTTCCTGTACCTCATATGGCTCATCCCGGCATGCCTGTTCCATCCAGACACGGCACAGGCGATTGGTACGGGATATATCCCGCCGTACACACGCATTGACAATCAACAGCCGTTTCAATATACTTCCCTCCGATACAATGTTCTTATGATTAGTATACCACAAAATTTTCCTGTTATACAAAAGAAGTCACAGCCTGGTTTCAGACTGCGGCGATGTACCAGTATATTCCTTCTTTCCGTCCAGATATGCCTGATGCAGCTGCAGGCAGCCGTTCTGCCTGCCTGAATGTATGCCGTGGTATTGTTGTCGAACTTTGTCAGCGAGAATCCATTGTCATAATCGTTATAGTCTGCCCTTATCGTACTATATTTCCATAGAAAAAGCATTACGCATTTCTGCTGAATCATCTCAAAAAACTGCTGTTTCACCCATGGATCCATACTGCCTGTTTTTTCTTCCGACATTCCTCCGTGAAATCCTTTCATATTCTTGACTCTATTGCTTTTATGTGGTAAAGTATAGTTGCTGCTTTCTTTAACACTTTTAACCAATAAAGCAGTGAGAACATTGTTTTGCAAAGGAAGGGATATTGTGAAATTACTCGTCTTAATTCTGTACTTTGCCATTCTGGTGGGTATCGGTCTGTACTGCAGACGCCACGCCACCGATGTCAATGGCTTTGTCCTTGGCGGACGCTCTGTTGGTCCATGGCTGACTGCGTTTGCTTATGGCACCTCTTATTTTTCCGCTGTTATCTTCGTCGGCTATGCCGGACAGTTCGGCTGGAAATATGGTCTTGCTTCCACCTGGATCGGTATTGGCAATGCGCTCATCGGTTCCCTGCTCGCATGGGTTATCCTTGGCCGCCGTACCCGTATTATGACCCAGCATCTGGATTCCGCTACCATGCCGGCTTTCTTTGGCACCCGTTTTGACAGCAGTGCGCTGAAAATCGGTTCTTCTATCATTATCTTTATTTTCCTGATCCCGTATACCGCTTCGCTGTACAACGGTTTGTCCCGTCTGTTTGCCATGGCATTCAACATTGATTACACCATCTGTATCATCCTCATGGCAATCCTGACCGGTATTTACGTTATCGCCGGCGGCTATATGGCAACCGCAATCAATGACTTTATTCAGGGACTGATTATGCTGTTCGGCATCGTGATTATTATTGTTGCCGTACTGATGAGCAAGGGCGGCTTTATGGAAGCAATCAACGGTCTGGCAAATGTATCTGATCCGACAGCTTCCACACAGCCCGGTGTATTTGCTTCCTTCTTTGGTCCCGACCCGCTGAACCTGCTGGGTGTTGTCATTCTCACCAGCCTTGGCACCTGGGGTCTGCCGCAGATGGTACAGAAATTCTATGCCATCAAGGATGAATCCGCTATCAAGAAGGGCACCATGATTTCCACCCTGTTTGCGCTGGTGGTATCCGGCGGCTGCTATTTCCTTGGCGGCTTCGGCAGACTGTTTTCCGATCAGATCGACATTGAAGCAAATGGTTTTGACTCCGTCATCCCCACCATGCTGT
Organism: uncultured Clostridia bacterium; assembly: GCA_945872165.1. Classification (GTDB taxonomy): domain Bacteria; phylum Bacillota; class Clostridia; order Oscillospirales; family Butyricicoccaceae; genus Butyricicoccus_A. The sequence goes on from CAMBYS010000008.1 coordinate 2,134, forward strand.
CCAACCTGTCCCCGATTCTGATTGCACTGGTTGTGATTCTGGTTCTGTCTGCTTCCATGTCCACGCTGTCTTCTCTGGTTATCGCATCCAGCTCCACACTGACCATTGACTTCCTGAAGGGTACCTTTATGAAGAAAATGAACCAGAAGCAGCAGCTGATTTCCATTCGTATTTTTATCTTTATCTTTATTGCCATCTCTGCCATCATTGCCATTGTCCAGTACAAGAGCAATGTAACCTTCATCGCTCAGCTGATGGGTATTTCGTGGGGTGCTCTGGCAGGTGCATTCCTCGCTCCGTTCCTGTATGGTCTGTACTGGAAGCGTACCTCCAAGGCAGCTTGCTGGGTAAGCTTTATCTTTGGCTGCGGCCTGATGATTGCCAATATGCTGTTCCGTTCCAGCTTCCCGGTACTGCTCCAGTCTCCCATCAACAGCGGTGCACTGGCTATGATTGCAGGTCTGATTATCGTCCCGATTGTCAGCCTGTTTACACCGGCTCCCAACAAAGATCTGGTAGAAGATGCCTTTGCCTGCTATAACAAGGAAACGGTGGTTGCACAGAAGACTGCCCTGGGTAAGTAAAGGATTTCGTTATTTTTCCGCTTTTTTAACTGCAAAATTGGTGGTATACTGGAATCTGTCCGGTATACCGCCTTTTTTCTTCAAAATACTCGTGTATACGGGTCAATTCCCATTCTCTAAGGAGGTTTTTGACCATGGAACAGAAAAAACCGAAGTCTGAAATGACCAAACGATATATTCTGTGCATGATTGGTTTGTTTTTCTCCGCCCTGGGTGTTGCCATGACCAAACGTGGCGAACTGGGGGTATCCCCCATCTCTTCCGTTGCCAATGTCATGAGTCTGCAGTTTCCGGTGCTGACGCTAGGCAATTGGCTGATTATCTGGAACTGTGTGCTGATTCTGGGTCAGATTGTCATTCTGCGCCGGAAATTCCAGTGGATTCAGCTGCTGCAGATTCCTCTTTCCTTCCTGTTCGGTTATTTCACTGACTTTGGCATGTGGCTGTTTGCATGGACTTCCTCTGACTTGTATCCGCTGCGTCTGGTGAACATCGCAGCAGGCACAGTTTTGCTTGGCTTTGGTATTTCTCTGTGCGTCATTGCAAATGCTATTCTTAATTCCGGCGAAGCCTTTGTCAAGGCAATTTCCGACACCATACACAAGGATTTCGGCATATTGAAAATCTGCTTTGATGTGAGCTGTGTGGTGATTGCCATTGTTCTCTCACTGATTTTCTTTGATTTCACCATTCAGGGCACACGGGAAGGCACCATCATCGCTGCACTGTTCACTGGCTTTGTCATTAAGTTCTTTACCCCCCGGCTGCGTAATCCCCTTACAGCCATACTTACCGGCTCTGCCCGGAAACAGGAGGAATCCCTATGATTATTGATTTCCATACCCATACCTTCCCGGATAAAATTGCCGGTTCCGTCATTGGCAAACTGCAGCGGCTGTCCCGCTCCCGCCCCTTTACCAATGCCACCAACGATGGTCTGCGCCGTTCTATGGAGCAGGCAGGCATTGACCTGTCCATCCTGCTGCCTGTCATGACCAATGCCGGCCAGGTACACAAGCTGAATGATCTGGCTGCCCGCATCAATGAACGCTGGCAGGAAACCGGGTTATTGTCCTTTGGCGGCATGCATCCGGATGTGGAAAATTATAAGGAAGCACTGAACCATGTCACAGAACTGGGATTAAAAGGCATAAAAATACACCCTGCCTATCAGGGTGCAGATTTCGATGATATCCGTTACCTTCGCATCATTGACAAAGCCTCAGAGCTGGGCCTCATTGTGCTCACCCATGCGGGATGGGATATTGGTATCCCCGGGCACAATTACTGCGATACAGGGCATGTACAGCACGTTATGCAGGAGGTAGGACCGGATCGTCTGGTGCTTGCCCATATGGGCGGCTGGCAGGACTGGAAAGCCGTAGGCGAAGAGCTGGCAGGACTGCCGCTGTACTTTGACACTTCCTTTTCCACCGGCGACATTGTCCCGGCACCGGGCACCACCCGTACCCCGGAGGAATCCCACAACATGAACCGGGAGCAGTTCATCCATCTGGTGCGAAAGCTGGGGACTGACCGTATCTTGTTTGCCACCGACTGCCCCTGGAGTGACCAGGCGGAATCCTTGCGCTTTGTGCGCAGCTGCGGCTTCTCCCAGCAGGAGCTGGCAGATATTCTGGGCAACAATGCCCAAAAGCTGCTGGACATCTGAACACAGCAAAGCGTCCCACCGGACAAGTCCGGCAGGACGCTCTTTTTTATGTACACAATATTGTGTTAGTTCTTGTACAGGTTACGCTTGTCAATGACACGTACAGCCTTGCCTTCACTGCGGGCAATGGTCTTTGGTGCAACCAGCTTGACATCTACACGGATGCCCAGCATTGCCTTCAGCTTTGCTACCAGGGTCTTTTCACGCTCTGCATCGGAAACCGTGAAATCGTTGAACATATCCTGGGACATTTCTACCTTAACTTCAATGGTATCACTGTTGCCCACACGGTCAACAATCAGCTCATAGTTTGCCGGATAGCCTTCGTTCATCAGTACAGTCTCAATCTGAGACGGGAATACATTGACACCCTTGACAACCATCATGTCATCACTGCGTCCCAGAGGCTTGGTCATACGGATATGGGTACGGCCGCAGGAGCAGGGCTTACGGGACAGAATGCAGATATCACGGGTACGGTAACGCATCAGCGGGAATGCTTCCTTGGTCAGGCAGGTAAATACCAGCTCGCCGCGTTCACCCTCCGGCAGAACCTCACCGGTCTGCGGATCAATGACTTCTGCAATGAAATGGTCCTCATTGATGTGCATGCCCTTCTGCTCCTCGCATTCAAAGGACACACCCGGACCGGAAATCTCAGTCAGGCCATAAATATCATATGCCTTGATGCCCAGATTCTGTTCGATATCATGGCGCATTTCCTCGGTCCATGCCTCTGCACCAAAGATACCTGCCTTCAGCTTGATCTGGTCACGGATTCCCCGTTCATTGATGCTCTCTGCCAGATATGCCGCATAGGACGGGGTACAGCACAGAATGGTAGAACCCAGATCGGTCATAAACTGCAGCTGACGATCCGTATTGCCGGAGGACATGGGCAGGGTCAGGCAGCCTACCTTATGGGAACCGCCGTTCAGACCCGGGCCACCGGTAAACAGACCATAGCCATAGCTGACATGGCAGACATCATCCTTGGAGCCGCCTGCCGCTACGATAGCACGTGCGCAGCAATCCTCCCACAGATCCAGGTCATGCTGGGTGTAGAATGCAACCACACGACGACCGGTGGTGCCACTGGTGGACTGAATGCGGACACAATCGGACAACGGCTTTGCCAGCAGGCCATAGGGATACTGATCCTTCAGGTCATCCTTGGTGATAAAGGGCAGCTTGTGCAGATCCTCCACACCATGGATATCCTCCGGCTTTACGCCTGCTGCATCCATTTTATTGCGGTAAAATTCTACATTGTCATATACATACTGTACCTGCTTGACCAGACGCTCGCTCTGCAGTGCCTTCAGCTGGTCTACCGGCATGGTCTCAATTTCCGGCTGATAATAATGCTTCATAATTTCCTTAGAAACTCCTTCTGTTTTTCTCATACATGAAATCAGATGCCTCCCCGCCCGTTTACCTTCCCAAAAGGCAAACCAGACGGCGACTTCGTCCTGATTCCGGGGCGAACACACGACTCTCGCCGGGCCATTCCTCGTGACCCGCTATCCTGAGAGGGATGATCTCCTGAAAACCATACTTCCATATCCGGAATATGGCAAAAGCTTTCCTTACTCAGCTCGTCCCAGAGAAAATGCCTTGCGGTTGAGTTCCAGGAACTTGGCCGGTACACTGGCAGCCAGTGCTTCCAGCCATGCTTCTTCGGTAATCTGGTCAAAATAACGGGACAGACGACCCATCAGCGCAATGTTGACTGCCTTGGCAGAACCTGCCTCAGTTGCAATCGCCAGGGCATCCATGGCATCTACCTTTGCGCCCAATGCTTCCATCTTGGCAACCAGATCGGTGGGATACTGTGCCGCACCGGTGATAACCGGCATCGGATCAATTTCCTGGGTGTTGACAATCACACGTCCGCCCGGCTTGAGGTATTCCATCCAACGTGCTGCCTCCAGCTTCTCAAACGAAACGATGAAATCCGCTTCACCCTTATCAATAATCGGGGAATATACATGTTCACCAAAGCGTACATAGGTGACAACACTGCCGCCGCGCTGGCTCATGCCATGTACTTCCGAAACCTTTACATCATAGCCCTGGTCCAGCAGCAGACGACCCAGCAGCTTACTTGCCAGCAGAGAGCCCTGGCCGCCGACACCTACGATCATTACATTCGTTGTCATTTCAGCCACCTCCTCAGGCCTTCAGCGCATCAAATGCGCACAGCTGCTGGCATACACCACAGCCTACACACAGGGTATTGTCAATGACTGCCTTTTTGTCCTTGATGCTGATTGCCGGACATCCCAGCTTCATACAGCTGCGGCAGCCACGACATGCATCGGTATCCACCTTGAGCGGCGGATTATGCTTGACATATTTCAGCAGCGCACACGGACGGCGGCTGATGATAACAGACGGTGCTTCCACTGCCAGTTCTTCCTTCAGCACGGTATCACACTGCTTCAGGTCATACGGGTCAACCACACGGATGTGTTCAAAGCCCATGGCACGGCACAGGGATTCCAGATCAATCTTGCCTGCCGGATCACCCTTGATGTTGTAGCCGGTGGTCGGATTCTGCTGATGACCGGTCATGCCGGTAATCGAGTTGTCCAGAATAATGACGGTGGAATTGCTCTGGTTATATGCAATATTTGCCAGACCGGTCATGCCGGAGTGCATGAAGGTGGAGTCACCAATCACCGCAACCGTCTTGCCCTCTGCTTCCTTGCCCAGTGCCTTGTTAAAGCCATGGATGGAGGAAATAGATGCGCCCATGCACAGCGTCATTTCAATGGAATTCAGCGGAGCTACTGCGCCCAGGGTATAACAGCCAATGTCACCCAGTACTGTGCACTTGTTCTTGGACAACGTATAGAACAGGCCGCGATGAGGACATCCTGCACACATAACCGGCGGACGTGCCGGCATGGTCTCCTCCAGCTTTTTGCCAGCCGGTACCGGAAGACCCAGCTTTTCCGCAATCAGATTCTGGGAGAATTCATCCTCCATCGGCAGCACATCCTTACCGGTAACCGTAAGTCCCAGCTGCTTGCAGTGGTTCTCAATAATCGGGTCCAGCTCTTCAATGACAACCAGCTTGTCTACCTTTGCGGCAAAGTCCAGAATCAGCTTCTCCGGCAACGGGTTAATCATGCCCAGCTTAAGTACGGATGCCTTGTCACCAAATACTTCCTTCGCATACTGATAGCAGGTGCTGGAGGTGATGACACCAATGGAGGTATCTGCCATTTCCACCCGGTTAAATTCACAGTTCTCTGCAAAAGCAATCAGGTCACGGGTACGCTGCTCCACCAGCGGATGGCGGCGTTTTGCGTTGCCCGGCATCATAACATACTTGGCAATGTTCTTTTCATAGGGCTTTACCGGCGGTGTGATGCGCTCGCCCGGCTCCACAATGCTCTGGGAATGTGCCACACGGGTGCACATTTTCAGGATAACCGGGGTATCAAACTGTTCCGACAATTCAAAGGCACGCATGGTAAATTCCCGTGCTTCCGCGGAATCCGAAGGCTCCAGCATAGGAATCTTGGATGCGATGGCATGATGGCGGGAATCCTGCTCATTCTGAGAGGAATGCATGCCGGCATCATCCGCTACCACAATCACCATACCTGCATTGACACCGGTATAGGAAACGGTAAACAGCGGGTCTGCTGCCACATTGAGTCCTACATGCTTCATGCCGCAGAAGCTGCGCTTGCCTGCCAGCGACGCACCAAAAGCCACTTCCATGGCTACCTTTTCATTGGGTGCCCACTCACAGTACATTTCCTCATATTTTGCGGCTTCCTCTGTTACCTCGGTACTCGGGGTGCCCGGATAACTGGAAACCACGCTGCATCCGGCTTCATATAAGCCGCGGGCAACTGCCTGATTGCCCAGCATCAGCTGTTTCATAAGTACAAATCCCTTCCTTAATATACGATGATCCTGCCGTTGTATTCCATCATACGGCACTGCATCGGTTATTCCTTGTCTTCTTCCGCAATCTGTTCTGTCATGCCTCTCAGAACACCGGTTCCGGAGGACAGCATCCGGCTGACACGGCTGATGGTGGCACTGCTGGCACCGGTTTTGCCCAGGATATCGTTATAAATTTTACCCTGTGTGAGCAAAACAGCCACATCAAAGCGCTGCTCCATCGCCCTTGCCTCTGATACCGTGCATAAGTCCTCAAAAAACTTTCTGCATTCATCAACGGTTTTCAGCTTCAGGATATTCTCATATAAAGCCATGCTTGGCTCTTTGTGATCCAATTTTGCCATACGGCATTTCCCTCCTGCTGCTGCCGAAAATAATGACAGCATGATTGATAACGGTTTCAAAAATAAGTTTAACACATAAAATCAGTACAGTAAACCACTTTTTTGTGATTTTCAACAAAAATAAGTTGTTTTTCCGTGTAAAACAGAAAAAACGGCTCCCGCCGGATATGGCAGGAACCGTTATCAGCTGATTGGATGCAAGGCAGGGGCAGAAGTGGCCTCCCTCTTGGAGGGAGGTGGCATTTGCGTCAGCAAATGACGGAGGGAGTTGAAATGCAACTCTATCGTATCAATTGTATCTCTGTACCAATTTGTAAGTAAAACGCTACTCCCTCAGTCAGCTTCGCTGACAGCTCCCTCCTCTGAGGGAGCCTTTGATGCAATCCATCCCCTCTGCTGCCTGAAATTTCCAATCTTAACCCTGATTTTCCTTTGCAACCAAATTCTCTACACGGTACATCTGGCGCAGCTTGGGCTTTTCAATTTTGCCGGTGGGATTGCGGGGAATGTCGGCAAAGATAATCTTTACCGGACGCTTATACCGGGGCAGCTTCATGCAGAACTCACGGATTTCCTCCTCGGTGCAGGTAAAGCCTTCCTTGATTTCAATAATTGCCGCAGTAATTTCACCCAGACGCTGATCCGGCATGCCAATGACTGCAACATCCTTGATTGACGGATGTGCCCGCAGGAAATCTTCAATCTGTACCGGATAAATGTTCTCACCGCCGCTGATGATGACATCTTTCTTTCGGTCAACCAGGAAATAGAAACCATCCTCATCCTGCATTGCCATATCACCAGTGAACAGCCAGCCATCCCGCAGGGTTTCTGCCGTTGCCTTTTCATCACGATAATAACAGGTCATGACACCCGGACCCTTGACGCACAGCTCACCTACATCGCCCTGCTTGACGGGCTCGCCATTTTCATCCACAATCTTGGCCTTCCAGCCAAAGCCCGGTACACCGATCGCACCGACCTTGTGGATATTTTCCACGCCCAGATGCACACAGCCCGGACCGATAGATTCACTCAAACCATAGTTGGTATCATACTGATGGTTCGGGAAATATGCCTTCCAACGGCGAATCAGAGACGGCGGTACCGGCTGTGCGCCAATATGCATCAATCTCCACTGATCCAGCTCATAATCCTCCAGCTTGAAATCACCACGATCGAGTGCGTCCAGAATATCCTGTGCCCAGGGAACCAGCAGCCAGACAATGGAACATTTTTCCTGTGATACCGCTTCCAGTACATACTTTGGCTTGGTACCCTTGAGCAGAACAGCTTTACCGCCGGAAATCAGGCTGCCAAACCAGTGCATTTTTGCGCCGGTATGATACAGCGGCGGGATGCAGAGAAATACATCGTCCTTGGTCTGACCATGATGTGCCTGCTCTACACGTGCGGAATGCATCAAACTCTCATGATTATGTAAAATTGCCTTGGGGAAACCGGTGGTACCGGAGGAGAAATAAATCGCTGCATTATCCTCATCACGAATATCAATCAGCGGTGCCTGGCTGGAGCAGTTGGCTGCCAGTGAGCTGTAATCCTCCGCCCATGCCGGACATCCGCCTTCACCAAAGTAGAACATCAGGCGATTGCGGCTCAGTTCATCTGCAATCGGCTCCAGACGGCCAATGAAGTTGCTGCCAAAGACAATGACATCTACCTCCGCCAAATCTGCACAATACTTAATCTCATCGGTATCATACCGGAAATTGAACGGTACTGCCAGTGCACCGGTTTTGAGAACACCAAAATAAATCGGCAGCCATTCCAGACAGTTCATCAGGAGAATTGCGACCTTATCGCCCTTCTTGATACCGCGGCTGAGCAGCAGATTGGCAAACCGGTTTGCTTTTTCATCAAAGACACGCCATGTAATTTCACGGCGGTAGCTGGTTGCCGGTGTTGGCTCCATCAGGTCATATTCCTTCCATGTTACCCGGCGGATTTCCTGAATTTCCGGATTCAGTTCCACCAATGCAACGTCATCACCGTACAGCTTGCTGTTTTTTTCCAATAAATCTGTAATAGGCATGATATACTTTCAATCCTTCCTCTATTTCAATCACCTGAATATCAGGTCTCTTTTCTCATTTAAAGCGCAACTCTTTTACATATAAAAGTAACATACCTATGACCAAAAGTCAAATCCTTCCGCAGGATTTGCTGCATCTGCCGGTGACGCAGTTGCGCCGAGCTAATCAGCGCGGTATAATATTGTCATTCTCAGCATACCAGAAGGAGGACATCTTATGGAACAGCAAACCCTTTTCGGCAATGCGGATACCCAGCCATTGGCAGCCCGGCTTCGTCCCCGTTCTCTGGAGGAATTTGCCGGACAAACCCATTTGTTAGGACCCGGAAAAATCCTGCGCCGTCTGATAGAATCTGACCGGATTTCCTCTATGATTTTCTGGGGACCGCCGGGTGTAGGCAAAACCACACTGGCACGCATTATTGCGAACCATACCCGTGCGTCTTTTATTGACTTTTCCGCCGTCACCAGCGGAATCAAGGAAATCCGTGCTGTCATGCAGCGGGCAGAGGACAACCGCCGGTTTGGCGACAAAACCATTGTGTTTGTAGATGAGATTCATCGGTTCAACAAAGCACAGCAGGACGCCTTTCTTCCCTTTGTGGAAAAGGGAAGTATTATTTTAATCGGTGCCACCACAGAAAATCCATCCTTTGAGGTCAATGGTGCATTGCTGTCCCGCTGCAAGGTATTTGTCCTGCAGGCTCTGAAGCCCGAAGAACTGACTGCCCTTCTCTCCCGTGCTCTGCATGACCCAAGAGGCTTCGGCAATCAGACGGTCCATATTGCACCGGACATGCTGGAGCTCATCGCCAATTTTGCCAATGGCGATGCCCGCTCTGCCCTGACTACCCTGGAAATGGTGGTACTCAACGGTGATACGGATGAGAACGGCATCACCGTCACACCGGAAACGCTGGAGCAATGCATTTCCAAAAAGTCCCTGCTATATGACAAAACCGGAGAAGAGCATTATAACCTGATTTCCGCACTGCATAAATCCATGCGTAATTCTGACCCGGATGCCGCGGTATACTGGCTTGCCCGTATGCTGGAAGCCGGTGAGGATCCATTATATATTGCCCGCCGGGTAACCCGGTTTGCCAGTGAGGATGTGGGCCTTGCCGATCCCAAAGCACTGGAACTTGCTGTTGCCGCCTATCAGGCCTGTCATTTCATCGGCATGCCGGAATGTTCTGTCCACCTGACCCAGGCAGTTGTGTATCTCTCCTTGGCACCCAAATCCAACGCCTTATATGCAGCCTATGAAACCGCAAAAAAGGATGCCCTGTCCCAGCTGGCAGAGCCGGTTCCCCTGGTTATCCGCAATGCGCCTACCCGCCTGATGAAGGAACTGGACTATGGAAAAGGCTATCAGTACGCCCATGATACCGCGGATAAGCTGACCAATATGCAGTGCCTGCCGGACTCCCTGCTTGGACGGGAATATTACCGCCCTACGGAACAAGGGCTGGAATCCAAATACAAAACCCGCCTGCAGCAGATCAAGGACTGGAAGAAGGAGCATACGTAACATATTTCTTCCACTTTCAAAAAGATATTGCCAGTTCTATCGTGAAACTCCCCGACCTGCGACACCGCATTACACATAAAATCTCTGTGCAGAAAAGCAACTATGGCGTCCAAAACGTTTGGTGTCTTTCCGTTTTGGATGCCATACACCAGACAATGGGCTGGGAGGATTGTTAAGGAGGGACTCGCCAGAAGAGTCCCTCCTTGACGCCTGGACGGAAGGTGTTTCTGCCGGCTGACATGCCAACCATTTTATTTTCCCCACACAGATTGTATCTCAAATAACAAAAAAACCACGTCTTACCGAACCCTTTCGATAAATCGTGGTTTTTCTTTTATCTCTTTTTACGTTTCCACCGTGCAGGGCAGCTCTGCCGTCTCTGTTTGATTCTCCTGCCGTGTGCGTACCAGCTCTGTCACATAATCCACCAGCCGTTCCGCTGCATCCGGATGTCCAATGGCCCGGATGGTCTCCCGCACCGTACGCATCCGCACCGGACTGTGGAACAGATGATACAACGCTTCATCCAGCGGAAACGTCTTGGTCACCCGCAATGCCATGCCATTGTTCATCAGAAATTCCACATTGCGTTCTTCCTGTCCCGGAATCGGATGCACCAGAATCATGGGCAATCCCTTTGCAATGGACTCGGATACCGTCAATCCTCCCGGCTTGGTAATGATGCAGTCGGAAGCACTCATCAATACCTCCACATTGTCCACAAAGCCCATCACATCAATCCGGCAGCTTCCCGCATATTCCGCCTTAAAATCACACAGCTTATGATATGTACGTTTGTTGTTGCCGCAGACCGCCAGAATCTGAAAATCAATTCCCAATTCAGTAATCTGCCGCACGGTTTCCGTACTGTTGCCATAACCCATACTGCCGCTCATGACCAGCAAAGTCGGGCGGTCCGGTGACAGATTCAGTTGTTTGCAGGCTTCCTCCCGTGAAATTTCCACATTGAATTTGGGATGAATCGGAATGCCAAAGGGCAGCAGCCGTTCCTCCGGTATGCCGCGTTTGACAGCAGTACGGGTAATCAGCTCACTGGCAATGACCAATCCGTCCATATGCAGCACATCTTCCCAATACGGATGGATACAATAATCGGTGGCAATGCCAATACAGGGTGCTGTCACCATATCCCGCTGCTTCATCTGGCTGACCAGATGTGCTGCCAGCACATGGGTGCACACAATGGCATCCGGTTCAAAATTATCGACAAAATGCTCGAATTTAAATGCGCCAAGGGTATTGACCAACTTGACCATATTCATCTTATCCAGTTTTTCCCGATTTTTCGATGTTTTATCATAAAACAATCTATATAACTCCGGCGTATATTTGGAGGACAGCAGATATCCCTTCGCCAGTGCCTTCTGTACCATCTTACTGATATATTCATATACATCTACAATCTTGGTTTCTGCGCCTTTTTTCTCGAATAAATCAGCCACTGCTTTTGCCGTGGCATGATGACCATATCCGGCAGTGACTGTCAGCAGCAATATCTTCATTTGTCACACTCCTCACCTTCCTATTTTACCTTATTCGGAAATGAAGTGCAATGGCAATCTTCCCCTGCTTCTGTCACACCTGATTTTGCATGGATTGAGACATTTCCCGCTGATATTCCCCTAAAATCCGATGCTCCAATGCCTGCCGCATTTCCGGACCTACCGGATGCACAATATCCCGATACCGTCCATCCGGCATCCTGCGTGACGGCATGGCAAGAAACAGCCGGTCCGGTCCATCAATAATCTTGATATCATGCACAGCAAAGGTTCCGTCAAACGTAACAGATACCAGTGCGCGCAGCCGTCCGGTCGGATACATCTGCCGGAATTGAATGTCAGTAATCTCCATCGGGTAGTACTCCTTTTACCACTTTTACCATATTGTAACCATTTTTCTTGACGGAATCTATTTATATTCTTTCCAATTTGTCTTATAATATACCCAGTGAAGTTTGCTTCATCGCTGATTTGTATCATTCTGATACCTTTCAGGCATCCTAAGAATATTCTGCGGCTGATACCGCATCATTTCTCAATTTTATTTGGAGGCATTTGATTCATGTCTGACTTTTCTTTACAGTCTTATGTAACAGATCACAAATCCATTCATCTGGTGGGCATCGGCGGTGTTTCGATGTCTGCGCTGGCAGAGCTGCTGCTGCATCTGGGTGCAAAGGTAACCGGCTCTGACCGGGCTCAGTCTGATGTAACGGACAAGCTGGTCTCTCTCGGCGCGAAAATTACATATGCACATCTTCCCGAAAATGTGGAAGGTGCAGATCTGGTCATCCGTACTGCCGCTGTCCATGACGATAATCCGGAAATTGCCCGTGCACGTGAACTGGGTATTCCGGTACTGGAACGTGCCCAGGCCTGGGGTTCTATCATGGTTGCCTATCGCAATGCAGTCTGTGTTGCCGGTACCCATGGCAAAACCACAACCACTTCCATGCTGACGCTGATTGGTATGCAGTGCGGCATTGACCCCACGGTTATGGTAGGCAGCAATCTGCCGGCTATCGGCGGTACCCTGCGCATCGGTGCCCATGACTGCTTTATTGCGGAGTCCTGTGAGTACACCAACTCCTTCCTCAGCTTCCACCCGACAGTTGCTGTCATTCTGAATGTGGATGCTGACCATCTGGATTTCTTTAAGGATATTGATGATATCATCCATTCCTTCCATCGCTTCTGCCAGCTGGTACCGGAAAACGGCGCCATTGTGGTCAACCATGATTCTGCCAATGCCTTAAAAGCTGTTGCCGGTATTGACCGCACCTGCATTACCTTCGGCTCCACACCGGAGGCAGATGTATATCCCGAAAATGTTACCGACCGCCATGGCTATTACAGCTTTGATGTGATGCATCAGGGCAAGCTGTTTACCCATGTGGATCTGTCGGTTCCGGGCTACCACAACATGCTCAATGCACTGGCTTCCTGTGCTGTCTGTGTGTTCCTTGGTCTGGATGCTGCCGCATCTGCAGAAGGTCTGAAGCAGTTTACCGGCTCTTCCCGCCGGTTCCAGCTCACCGGACATACCGCTGCCGGTACCATGGTTATTGACGACTATGCCCATCATCCGACTGAGATGACGGCAACCCTGAAAACTGCCCGTGAGATGGATTATGACCGCATTATCTGCGTATTCCAACCTCATACCTATTCCCGTACCAAGGCACTGCTGCCGGAGTTCATTGAGGCCCTCAAGCTGTGTGACAAGGCAATTTTAGCAGATATCTATGCAGCCCGTGAACAGAATACCTATGGCATCAGCTCCAAGGATATTGCGGATGCGCTGGATGGCGGTGAATATTATGATTCCTTTGAGAAAATTGAAGCCCGCCTGCTGGAAATCGCCCAGCCGGGTGATTTGATTATCACCATGGGTGCCGGTAACGTGAATGCCATTGGACCGGCAATCTGTGCAGGAGAATAATCTGTTCTTACATCCTTCTTATTTTTAATTATGTACCCCAAAAAAGCCGCTCAATGAGCGGCTTTTTGTTATGCCAGTCCTCGTCTGCGTCTGGCAATGTTGATGGGGCCATCCTGCATGCGCTTCAGATTGCCCAGCATGCGGCTTGTTCCCATGATGACACAGGTTTCCGGGTCCTCTGATCCATGGGCTTCCAGCCCCAGCTCATGGGACAAATATGCATCCATGCCATACAGCCTGGAGCCGCCCCCTGCCAGTACAATGCCGGTTTCCGTCAGGTCACCCACCAGCTCCGGCGGCGTGATTTCCATTAACCCGCAGATGGCAGTGAGAATCTGTTCTGCCTGTTCCCGCAGAAGCGGAATCAGTTCCTCCGATGTAATCGTCTCACAGGCAGGCAATCCGCTGGAAACCCGTCTGCCCCGTACCATCATGGACAAATTTTCTTCCCGTGGCAGTACACCCCCAATGGCACATTTGATCTGTTCCGCAGTGGACAATCCCACCAGCAGATCCCGTTCCTGCTTCAGATAGCCCTGAATGGCATCATCACAGCTGTCTCCGGCAATACGGATGGATACTGCACGCACCACAGCTCCCATGGAAATCACCGCAATATCCGTGGTTCCGCCGCCAATATCCACTACAAGCGTTCCTTTGGGGCTGTTGGGGTCAACTCCTGCACCGGCAGCTGCTGCAATAGGCTGCTCCATCAGATAAACCTTTGATGCACCTGCCTGCAAACCGGCATCCACCACCGCACGTTCCTCCAGCTCGGAAACCAGCGGCGGGACACAGATGAGCAGATTGGGACGCAGCATGCTGCCTGCTCCTGCCCGTTTGAGAAAGGTTCGTGCCATCACACTGGTAATTTCACAGTCTGTGATCACACCGCCCCGTACCGGTCGTACGGCCAGCAGGGTTTCCGGTGTTCGTCCCAGCATATCCCGTGCTTTCTGTCCTACACTGACAACCTGTCCGCTCTGCCTGCGGATGGCTACCACCGATGGCTCCCGCAGCATGATGCCCTTTCCCTGCCGGTATACCAGTACCGACGATGTACCTAAATCCATTGCAAATTCATACATCCTGTGTTTCCTCGCTTTCCCGGCATGTACGTCGCACATGCCCCTTATGTTCCTTCTGTCCTATCACAAGTATATGCCAGTCAGAACCGCGATGATACACAGGATGTCCTATGTTTTGTTCGATTTTTTCCGATGGATTCCGCAAAAGGAACCCGCTCTAAGCATTTCCTGCCTTCGCCGCTGCCAGCACCCAGATGGTCTGTGCGCCTGCTTTCCGCAGTAAAACAGCACAACAGCTGATGGACGCACCGGTTGTGACAATGTCATCCACCAACAGGACATGCTTTCCTTCCAGATCGGTATTCCGGCGCAGATAGAAGGATTTTCGCGCATTCTCCCAGCGCTGCTCTGCCTGGAGCTTGGACTGCATGCGTGACAGCATCCGCCGCCCCAGCACCGGCTCAAAGGGAATGTCCCACTGCTTCGACAGATATTTTGCCATTTCCGCACTCTGGTCATACCCACGGGTGCGCAGACGCAAAGGACTGATGGGTACACAGGTGATGACATCCGGTCTGGGCATACCATGCAGCTCCCATGCCTGTTCCATCAGTTTTGCCAATGGCAGCATGACAGCCTGTCCCCGGGAATGGAATTTCATCCGGCGGATGGCTTCCTTTAATCCGCCCTGATAGCGTCCGGCACAGATGACCTGTTCTACCTGCTCCGGTGCGGGACAGTAAATCTGTTTCATCTCCTGCTCTGCCTGCTTCCGGCATGCCTCACACAATCTCTGCTGCTTCCCATCAACCCATTGCCCGCAATATACACAGCGGGATGGATACAACAGCATTTATGGTTCCTCCATCCCGATCTGCTCCGGTTCCGGTAAACTGCGAATCAGCCGTGCCCGCAGTGCACTGTAGCGCCGGTTCCGGGTGTTGGTGTTTACCATGGTTTCTGTTACCTGCGGATCTCCCACCAGCACCAGCAGCTTTTTTGCACGGGTAATGGCAGTATACAGGATATTGCGGGTCAGCAGACGTTTGGCAATGCCATTGGGCAGAGCCACAATGACCGCTTCAAATTCACTGCCCTGGGATTTATGGACTGTCATGGCATAGGCCAGCTCCAGCTCATTCAGCATGTCAAAGGTATATTGTGCCAGCTTGTCATCAAATAAAATGCGCATGGTTTCATCCTGCAGGGAAATGTCCACAATCTGTCCCACATCACCGTTAAACATGCCGGAGCCTTCCTCCTCCGGGTCATCGGTCTTTTCCCACAGGATATCATAATTGTTGCGCACCTGCATGACCCGGTCTCCCAAACGGAAGATGGTATCCCCATAGCGTTTTTCCGGCTTGGACACATCCGGCGGATTCAATGCCTCCTGCAGCATGCGGTTTAACTGCTGTGTTCCGGCTGCCTGCCGTCTGGAAGGTGTGAGCACCTGAATCTGATCCGGGGTAAAGCCATAATAATCCGGCAGACGCTTGCGGCACAGCTCCACCACCGTCCGTATCACATCATCCGGCGTGCGCTGCTTCATAATGAAGAAATCTCCATCCCGTCCGCCGCCCACCGGCATTTCCCCATGGTTGATGGCATGGGCATTGCGGACAATGGCACTCTGCTGTGCCTGACGGAAAATTTCATCCAGTTCAATGGTATGGATGCGGTTGGAGCCAATGCAGTCCCGCAGGAAATTGCCCGGTCCTACCGGCGGCAGCTGATCTGCATCACCTACCAGAATCAGGCGGGTTTCCGGACGCAGTGCCTCCAGCAATGCCTGCATCAGCACAATATCAATCATGGAAACCTCATCCAGAATGACCACATCACATTCCAACGGGTTTTCCCGGTTGCGTGCAAAGGCAGCACGGGTTTCCGCTCCCCGATAACCTGCTTCCAGCAGCCGATGAATGGTTTTCGCTTCCCTGCCGCACAGCTCGCTCAATCGCTTGGCAGCCCGACCTGTGGGTGCTGCCAGCACCACATCCAATCCTACCGCATCATAAAATTCCAGCATTCCCCGCACGGTGGTGGTTTTACCGGTACCGGGTCCGCCGGTCAGGATGACAAGACCATATTTTGCCGCCCAGGCAATGGCCTGCCTCTGCCGGGGCGCATAGGTAATGGCACTGTTCTGCTCCAAAGTTTCCAGCAGTTCATCCACATCAAAATCATAGGTATATTCCGTATCCGACAAATCTGCCAGATAATCCGCCACATAGACCTCTGCCTCATGCATGGGATTGAGATATACGGCATCCCGTCGGCAGATGTGCTCACACACCAACCTGCCATTGTCCTGCAGCTCGGTAAAATAGGTTTCCAGCAGGTCTGCCTCCGGTTCAAAGCCATCCTCATCCTGCAGCAGTCTGCCGGCAGTGGCCAGCAGCTTGTTTTTCGGGATAAAGGTATGTCCATTGGTCAGATTAAACTGCAGGGTATATAAAATGCCTGCTTCAATGCGTTCCGGGCTGTCCCAGGGCATGCCCTGAGACAATGCCAGGGTATCTGCCCGGTCAAAGGGAACCTCAAATTCCTCTCCGCACAGCAGATAGGGATTTTCCAGCACATGGTCAATGGCGGATTCCTTATACCGTTTATACAGCCGTCCTGCCAGCTGAGGCGGCAGATGATTTTCCATCAAAAATTCCATCAGCCGGCGCATGGAGGTCTGATGTCGGAATTGCTCCCCGATTGCCTCCGCCTTGCGTGCCGTTATGCCGGTGATGCTGCTCAGCCGCTCCGGTTCATTTGCCATGACAGCAAAGGTTTCCTCCCCAAACCGGTCTGCTATTTTACGCGCCAGCTTTGGCCCGATTCCCTTGATGATGCCGGAGGACAGATAATCCGCAATGCCCTTGACGGTGGCAGGCATCCGACGTTCAAAAAATTCCGTCAGGAACTGCTCGCCATAGGAAGCATGGGTAACCCAGTGACCGGTGAGCATCAGCTCTTCGCCGAGACAGATCTGGGGCATCGTGCCGACTGCTGTCACTTCCTCGCCATCCTCCGCAATCAGACGGATGACCGCATAGCCATTATCCTCATTTTGATAAATAACCGCATCGACGGTGCCGCCGATGCTCAGCAGTTCATGTTCCATGTCCTGTTCCTCCATGCAATAGGTTGCGTGTTCATTATAACACAACTGGCGAAGTAACGCAAAAAGTCCCGTCCGGAATACCGGACGGGACCAAATGCACAATATCAACTGTGTTTCAGATAACGAAATTATTCGTAGATCTCGGTAACAACGCCAGAACCAACGGTACGGCCACCCTCACGGATAGCGAAACGCAGGCCCTTCTCGATAGCGATCGGGGTGATCAGAGCTACGTCCATATCAACGTTGTCGCCCGGCATGCACATCTCAGTGCCTTCCGGCAGGGAGATAACGCCAGTAACGTCAGTGGTACGGAAGTAGAACTGCGGACGGTAGTTGTTGAAGAACGGAGTATGACGGCCGCCTTCTTCCTTCTTCAGAACGTATACCTGGCCCTTGAACTTGGTATGCGGATGGATGGAACCCGGCTTAGCGATAACCTGGCCGCGCTCGACCTCAGTCTTCTGAATACCACGCAGCAGAGTACCGATGTTGTCGCCAGCTTCAGCGTAGTCCAGCAGCTTGCGGAACATTTCGATACCGGTTACAACGGTCTTGCGCGGAGCGTCCATCAGACCTACGATTTCGACTTCTTCGCCCATCTTGATCTGGCCACGCTCTACACGACCGGTAGCAACGGTACCACGACCGGTGATGGAGAATACGTCCTCGACCGGCATCAGGAACGGCTGGTCAGCCTTACGCTCCGGAGTCGGAATGTATTCGTCAACAGCGTCCATCAGCTCATGGATGCACGCGTACTCCGGTGCATTCGGATCGGTGGAGTCAGACTCCAGAACGCCCAGAGCGGTACCACGGATGATCGGAATATCGTCGCCCGGGAACTCGTAGTCAGACAGCAGCTCACGGATTTCCATTTCTACCAGATCCAGCAGCTCCTCGTCGTCTACCTGGTCAACCTTGTTCATGAAAACAACGATGTACGGTACGCCTACCTGACGAGCCAGCAGGATGTGCTCACGGGTCTGCGGCATCGGGCCGTCTGCAGAAGATACTACCAGGATTGCGCCGTCCATCTGAGCAGCGCCGGTGATCATGTTCTTTACATAGTCAGCATGGCCCGGGCAGTCTACGTGTGCGTAGTGACGCTTAGCGGTCTTGTATTCTACGTGTGCGGTGTTGATGGTGATGCCGCGCTCCTTCTCTTCCGGAGCCTTGTCGATTTCATCATACTTCATAACCTCAGCTTCGCCCTGCAGAGCGAGAACCTTGGTGATTGCAGCGGTAAGGGTGGTCTTGCCATGGTCAACGTGGCCGATAGTACCAATGTTAACATGAGGCAGGTCTCTTACGTACTTTTCCTTTGCCATTGTTGGTATCCTCCTTCATATAATAACGACGTAGTCATTTACAGACTATATTTTATAATACTGCAAGAAAAATTGCAAGCATTACCTGTGGAATTCCCCCGAAAAATCAGCAGAATTCCTAAAAAGAAGAAGACTCCCTCCCTGATGAGAGGGAGCCTGAACAGTTAATTGGGATGAAATCCGTAAGCCGCAGGGGAATTAGCCCTTATTGCGGTTTGCAATAATCTTATCAGAAATGCTCTTCGGGATTTCAGCATAGTGGCTCGGCTGCATAACGTACTGGCCACGGCCCTGGGAACGGGAACGCAGGTCGGTAGCATAGCCGAACATTTCGGACAGCGGAACAGCTGCGGAAATTGCCTGTACAGCACCACGCGGCTCCATGCCCTGAATCTGGCCACGACGGGAGTTCAGGTCGCCGATAACGTCGCCCATATACTCTTCCGGTACCAGAACGTCAACCTGCATGATCGGCTCGGTCAGAACCGGATCAGCCTTCTTCATAGCTTCCTTGAATGCCATAGAACCGGCAATCTTAAATGCCATTTCAGAGGAGTCGACTTCATGATAGGATCCATCATACAGAGTAACCTTGCAGTCAACTACCGGGTAGCCAGCCAGAACACCGTTCTGCATTGCGCCCTGAATACCCTGGTTAACCGGCTCGATGTATTCCTTCGGAATTGCACCGCCGACAACAGCGTTGACAAACTCGTAACCCTTGCCCGGCTCGTTCGGCTCCAGGATGATCTTAACATGACCATACTGGCCCTTACCACCGGACTGACGAGCATACTTGGTCTCCACATCAGCCTTGCGGCGGATGGTTTCCTTATAAGCTACCTGCGGCTTACCAACATTAGCCTCTACCTTGAATTCACGCAGCAGACGGTCAACGATGATTTCCAGATGCAGCTCACCCATACCAGCGATAATGGTCTGGCCGGTTTCCTCATCGGTGTAGGTCTTGAAGGTCGGGTCTTCTTCAGCCAGCTTAGCCAGTGCGATACCCATCTTTTCCTGACCTGCCTTGGTCTTCGGCTCGATTGCAACGCGGATAACCGGCTCCGGGAAGTTCATGGACTCCAGGATGATCGGGTACTTTTCGTCGCACAGTGTATCACCGGTGGTGGTGTTCTTAAAGCCTACTGCAGCAGCGATATCGCCGGAGTATACCTTGGTGATATCCTCACGATGGTTTGCATGCATCAGCAGGATACGACCCATTCTCTCGCGCTTGCCCTTGGTTGCGTTGAGTACGGAAGTACCGGCATCCAGGGTACCGGAGTATACGCGGAAGAAGGACAGACGTCCTACATACGGGTCAGTGGCAATCTTAAATGCCAGAGCAGAGAACGGTGCATTGTCGTCAGACGGACGCTCGTCCTCTTCGTCGGTATCCGGGTTGATACCCTTGATCGGCGGGATATCAGTCGGAGCCGGCATGTAATCAATAATAGCATCCAGCAGCATCTGAACGCCCTTATTGCGGTAAGCGGTACCACACAGTACCGGAACCAGCTTGTTGTCGATGGTAGCCTTACGAAGTGCGCGCTTCAGATCCTCAACCGGGATCTCCTCGCCTTCCAGGTACATCATCATCAGCTCTTCATCGGTATCGCAGATCAGCTCTACCATTTCATCATGGTACTGCTGTGCCTTTTCCAGCATATCTGCCGGGATATCCTCATCACGGACATCCTTGCCCAGGTCATCATAGTAAACCTCGGCACGCATGGTCATCAGGTCGATGATGCCAACGAAATCGCTTTCAGAGCCGATCGGCAGCTGAATCGGAACCGGAACACACTTCAGGCGGTCCTTCATCATCTGGACTACGTTATAGAAGTTAGCGCCCATGATATCCATCTTGTTGACGAATGCCATACGCGGAACCATATAATCGTTTGCCTGGTGCCATACGGTTTCAGACTGCGGTTCAACGCCGCCCTTTGCACAGAATACGCAAACGGAGCCGTCGAGGACACGCAGGGAACGCTGTACTTCTACGGTAAAGTCAACGTGACCCGGGGTGTCGATGATATTGATACGGTTGCCCTTCCAGTGGCAGGTGGTAGCAGCGGAGGTAATGGTGATACCGCGCTCCTGCTCCTGTGCCATCCAGTCCATAACGGATGCGCCTTCATGGGTCTCACCGATCTTGTGCGTACGTCCGGTGTAGTACAGGATACGCTCTGTGGTGGTCGTCTTGCCGGCGTCGATGTGGGCCATAATACCAATATTTCTTGTTTTTTCCAGTGTAAACTCTCTTGGCATGTTAATCTCCTTTCGTCAAGCTACCCTGCACAGAAATTAGTATCTGTAATGAGCAAATGCCTTGTTAGCCTCTGCCATCTTATGGGTATCTTCACGCTTCTTAACAGCGCCGCCCAGATTGTTCACTGCGTCCATGATTTCGCCAGCCAGTCTCTCTGCCATTGTTCTTTCGGAACGGGCACGGGAGTACTTGGTGATCCAGCGCAGACCCAGGGTCTGACGTCTTTCCGGACGAACTTCCATCGGAACCTGGTAGGTAGCGCCGCCGACACGGCGAGCCTTAACTTCCAGAGACGGCATGATATTATCCATAGCCTCGGTAAATACTTCTAACGGATCGCGGCCAGTCTTCTCCTTCACGATGTCAAAAGCACCGTAAACAACTTTCTGAGCTACGCCCTTCTTACCGTCCAGCATGATCGAGTTAATCAGCTTGGTAACGAGCTGGGAACCATAAAGCGGATCCGCAAGAACTTCTCTCTTGGGAACAAAACCTCTTCTTGGCACGATACTTCCCTCCTTCACAAAAAAATGATTTCATAGGTACTTCAAAAGCCACCCCTGGCTTTTGTCATCGCCTGTCCGAGGTGTCTGAAATAAATCTATTCAAACGCGCTCAGGACAAAGCTATTCTGCTTTGCTTGAGTTGGTGTTCAAGTCAAACGCACGGGTAATGTGGGTTTAGATGATCAGGTTTACTTGCCCGGCTTCGGACGCTTAGCGCCGTACTTGGAGCGAGCCTGATGACGGTTTGCAACACCCTGGGTATCCAGAGTACCGCGGATGATGTGGTAACGAACGCCCGGAAGGTCCTTTACACGGCCGCCACGTACCATAACAACAGAGTGTTCCTGCAGGTTATGGCCGATACCCGGAATGTAAGCGGATACTTCCATGCCATTGGTCAGCTTAACACGAGCGACCTTACGCAGTGCAGAGTTCGGCTTCTTCGGTGTCATGGTCTTGACAGTTGTGCAGACGCCTCTCTTCTGCGGGGACGGCTGGCTGGTTGCCTTCTTCTTCAGAGAGTTCAGGCCTACCTGCAGAGCCGGAGCAGTGGACTTGTATTCGGTTTCCTTTCTGCCCTTGCGTACAAGCTGGTTAAAGGTTGGCATTTAACTTGCACCTCCTTCAAAAGATTAAATAGATTTATTTCAGCGGGAAGCTTGTCCCGTTAAAATCAGTCGAGAATGGTGACCACAGCGGCGCCGACGGCGATGCCGACCGCACTGCCCAGTTCCTTCATATAAGGAACCTCCTGCACCTCTACGCTGTGCTGCTCGCACAGTTCATATATGGGTTCGGTAATCCGACACTCTGCGTCTGCGGCGATCAATACCAGTTTTGCATTTCCTTCACGGATAGCCTTTTTTGACTGCTTCACACCGATGACTTTTACTGCCGAAGACAGCTCTGAGAGCATAGAAATACCTCCTTATCACATACCCGTTTATTTTACATGATTAATTTTCTCCTGTCAATCTTTTTTTCTTTGTTTTTACAAAGCATTATACAGGATATCCATTTTTACGGGGTTTATACATGAATTTACACAAGGCGGAAGTTTTTTTCCGCCTGCAATGGTGCTGTGCCTGCCGGATTCGGCTTCCGTCAGACACCGGATTCAGCGGAACAGGCCTCGCAGATCATACCACAGACCTTTTTCCTCATTCCAGTCATACTTCTTTTGTTCCGAACGGGGAGACCGGTCATACACATCATCATGATACGACTGATAGCCCAGGGTCAGCATACCATATACTGCCACAGCTGCCAGACTGACCGCCGCCATCCGTTTGACCGACGGTTTCCCGGTGATCCACTGCCACACCGCAAACAGAAAAAATGCCCCTATGAGCAGAATCAGCAGATACAGGCCATAAAAACCGTGCTGGACCTCCGCTAAAACCGTCTTACAGCATTTGCGCAGCAGGATATCCTGCCGGGCGGTCTGTACCCCCCGGAGCAGCATGCAGAGCGCAATGCCGAAGCACCCATATTTCCAATATCTGTCTTTTTGCATCATTTTTCCTCATGATTACATATGTTACGTCTGCAAGTATACCACAATCCTGTCGGGTTTGCATTTGTTAGAATGTACGAAAAATGCACAAAACCTGCCCATTTCACTGTCACCAAAAAGACAATCCACTTTCAGCAGGCTTGCAGCTATGCAAAAAGAGAGACCATGCCGAAGCATGATCTCTCTGTTGCTTTTATTTTGAAATGACCGTTAGTCCAGATTATGGATTTCCTCGTAATGACCTTCACGGTAATCCTTCAGGCCGGAACCTGCCGGAATCAGCTTACCAATCAGTACGTTCTCCTTCAGACCGGTCAGCGGGTCAATCTTGCCCTTGATTGCAGCATCGGTCAGGACACGGGTGGTCTCCTGGAAGGATGCAGCGGACAGGAAGGAATCGGTAGCCAGTGCAGCCTTGGTGATACCCATGAGCACCGGAGAGAAGGTTGCCATTTCCAGACCGGTTTCACCGGCATCCAGACGAGCCTGTACCTTTTCGTTCTCATCCTCCAGCTCCAGAATGCTGAGCATAGCACCCGGCAGCAGATCGGTATCGCCGGCATCCTCAACCTTGATCTTGCGCATCATCTGACGGACAATGACTTCAATGTGCTTGTCGTTCAGATCTACGCCCTGCTGACGGTAAACCTTCTGAACTTCCTTAATCAGGTAGTCCTGTACGGCACGCGGATTCAGCACGCGCAGAATGTCATGGGGGTTGAGTGCACCTTCGTTGAGCTGATGGCCCTGTTCGATCTGTTCGCCATCCTTGACACGGATGCCAGAGGAGGAAGCCAGCTGATAGCTCTTGGTCTCGCCGGTCTGCTGGTTAACCACATTGACGGTCTTGACCGTGGTGCGTCTGCTTTCCTCGATGCTGACTACGCCGCCGATTTCTGCCAGTGTTGCCACCTTCTTCGGCTTTCTTGCCTCGAACAGTTCTTCTACTCGCGGAAGACCCTGAGTAATATCGGAACCTGCAATACCGCCGGAATGGAAGGTACGCATGGTCAGCTGGGTACCCGGCTCACCGATGGACTGTGCGGCGATGATACCGACAGCTTCGCCCATTGCACACGGTGCGTTGAATGCCAGGTTGGAGCCATAGCAGTGTGCACAAACACCCTTGCGTGCACGGCACTGCAGTACGGTACGAATTTGAACCTTCTTGATGCCTGCACCCACAATGCGTGCCGCATCTGCCTCGTTCATCATATCTTCCTTATGCTGCAGCACCTCGCCGGTCTGCGGATCCAGAATGTCATCCACCGGATAACGTCCAACCAGACGCTCTGTCAGCGGCTCAATGCAGGAATTGCCTTCCATAATATCCTCAACCCAGATGCCGGTGGTTGCACCGCAGTCATCCTCACGGATGATAACATCCTGAGATACATCTACCATTCGACGGGTCAGGTAACCGGAGTCCGCGGTACGCAGTGCGGTATCTGCCAAGCCCTTACGTGCGCCTCGAGCGGAGATGAAGTACTCCAATACGGACAGACCTTCACGGAAATTCGACTTAACCGGGATTTCGATGGTACGACCGGCTGCGTTTGCCATCAGACCTCGCATACCTGCCAGCTGACGAATCTGGTTAATAGAGCCTCGAGCACCAGACTGTGCCATCATATGAATCGGGTTAAAGCGGTCGCTTTCCATCTTACCCTGCAGTGCGTTGGTAACAACCTTCGTGGTGTTCTCCCATTCACGTACAACCAGACGGTAACGCTCGGCATCGGTGATAAAGCCGCGCTTGTACTTGCGGTCGATGGCAGCAACCTTCTTCTCGGAAGCCGCAATCATTTCCTGCTTCTCTTCCGGTACGGCGATATCCGAGAAGGATACGGTCAGCGCACCCTTGGTGGAAT
>CAMBYS010000009.1 GCA_945872165.1 uncultured Clostridia bacterium
CAGCTTGCTCCGACGTGGTGGCCCATCGGGGGTTCGAACCCCGGACCCTCTGCTTAAAAGGCAGATGCTCTACCTGCTGAGCTAATGGACCGAAACTGGCAGGGGCGGCAGGAGTTGAACCTGCGATACTAGAGTCAAAGTCTGGTGCCTTAACCACTTGGCGACGCCCCCATAGCTTCGCAGGAACCGTAAAGCCCCTTATAAAAAATGTTCTTCACAATGTCCGACATCGTGAAGAAGTAAATAAATGGGGTGAGTGAAGGGAGTCGAACCCTCGGCCTCCAGAGCCACAATCTGGCGCTCTAACCAACTGAGCTACACCCACCATATTCAAACCTGACTGCACATTGGGACTCAATCAGAATGGTACGCCAGGAGGGATTCGAACCCCCGGCCTACTGCTTAGAAGGCAGTTGCTCTATCCAACTGAGCTACTGGCGCATACATGTCTTTTGTCTGTGCCTGCAATGTGATGTAAAATCAAGTGGAGCGGGTGATGGGAATCGAACCCACGTGTTCAGCTTGGAAGGCTGACATTCTACCATTGAACTACACCCGCAGGCTTTTCACAATGCTTACTTAGTATACCAATGACTGGCCGGATTGTCAAGAGAAAATTTCATATTTTTTCAGAAAAAAATCGAAACAATCAGCCTGCAAAATAAATGTTATACATCGTGACTGCCAGAACGCCCAGAAACAGTACAATCAGCGCACGGCTGAGCCAATCCAGTTTTTTCTGCTTTTCTGCAGCTTCCTTCTTTTTACCCAGCCGCTTCAGATCCTCTACCTGCCGCATCAGGATGACAGATGGAATCAGAAGAATGACCAGGATGACAATTAAAATCGGTCTCCACATCGTTATGTACCTCAATCTATCAGAGTCATGAACCATACAAGCCTCCCTCATCCGATGAGGGAGGCTCTGTTTACTTTAAATCGTGTCGATGTGCACGCCGGCTTCATTCGCCGTCACATGTGCACCGCTCAGCGGGTGCTCCCATGCGGCAATGATCCGGTTCGCCAGCTCATCCTCCACCTGCTTCTCAATCACACGGCGCAGATTGCGTGCACCAAACTTGACAGAGAACGACTGCTCTACCAAATAATCCACCAGGGAATCATCCCAGGTCAGACGGATGCCGCTTTCCTCCAGCGTTGCCTTCAGCTGTCCCAGCATAATGGCAGCAATACTGCGGAAATCTTCCTTCGTCAGATGGGTAAAGGAAATGATATCATCAATGCGGTTGAGGAATTCCGGACGCATGATTTCCTCCAGTGCCTTGAGAGCACGGGCTTCACCCTGCTCGGAAACCGTCTTGCCAAAGCCCACCGAACCGCCGGAACGGTCAGAACCTGCATTGGAGGTCATAATAATAATGGCATTTTCAAAGGAAACCGTGCGGCCCTGGGCATCGGTAATTCTGCCGTCATCCAATACCTGCAGCAGAATATTCAGCACATCCGGATGTGCCTTTTCAATCTCATCAAACAGTACAACCGAATAGGGACGTCTGCGGATTTTTTCCGTCAGCTGGCCTGCTTCATCAAAGCCTACATATCCCGGAGGGGAACCAATCAGACGGGAAACCGTATGCTTTTCCATATATTCCGACATATCCAGACGAATCAAGGATTCCGGCGTATCAAACAAATCCTCTGCCAGTGCCTTGACCAGTTCGGTCTTACCTACACCGGTGGGACCGACAAACAGGAAGGATACCGGCTTATGCTTCGGGCTGATGCCGGCACGGGAACGGCGTACCGCATGGGCAACCGCACGCACTGCCTTTTCCTGACCCACAACCCGCTGGTGCAGACGATCCTCCAGTCCAATCAGGCGGGAGAATTCCTGCTCACATACCTTGGATGCCGGGACACCGGTCCACAGCTCAATGACAGATGCCAGATGCTCACTTGTCAGCTTGGGCGCAGGAATTTTGCGCAGCTCTGCCAGCTTGTTTTCGGTCTGCAGCTCCAGACTCTTCAACTCCGCCATTTTCTCATAGACTTCGTTGTTCTGTTCCAGCTGCAGCAGCTCATCCTGCTGTACATGGATATCTGCCAGCTTATCCTGCAGCTCCGGAAGCTGTGCCGTTGCCGGACTATCCAGATTCAGACGGGAGCAGGCTTCATCAATCAGGTCAATGGCCTTATCCGGCAGGTAACGGTCGGTAATATAGCGTTCGGACAGTACCGCTGCCTGATGGCAGATTTCATCCGGAATGGTCACGCCATGGAAGGTTTCATAATAGGTTCGGATGCCCTGCAAAATTTTGGTGGTATCCGCAATCGACGGCTCGCCGATGGAAACCGGCTGGAACCGGCGTTCCAAAGCTGCGTCTTTTTCAATATATTTGCGGTATTCCGCATAGGTGGTGGCGCCAATCACCTGAATTTCACCCCGGGACAGGGCAGGCTTCAGGATATTGGCTGCATTCATAGAGCCCTCTGCGTCACCGGCACCAATAATATTGTGTACCTCATCAATGACCAGAATGATATTGCCCAGGGATTTGACTTCATTTATCAGGCCCTTCATTCTGCCCTCAAACTGTCCGCGGAACTGGGTTCCGGCTACCAGTGCAGTCAGATCCAGCAGATGGACTTCCTTGTTTTTCAGTTTATAAGGCACATCACCATTGGCAATGCGGATGGCAAGACCCTCCGCTACCGCAGTCTTGCCTACACCCGGTTCACCGATCAGGCAGGGATTATTCTTCTGTCTGCGGTTCAGAATCTGAATCACCCGTTCGGTTTCCGTGTCCCGTCCGATGATAGCATCCAGCTGATGCTGGCGGGCACGGGCAGTCAGATCGGTGCAGTAAGCAGACAGATTCTTCCGTTTTTTTGCCTCACGCTTTTTCAGGTTATCTCTGCTTTCCGCAGAGCTTTTATCCTCACCGGCCTCGGGACGGGAGGAGGATTCTTCTCCCTGGGAGAACATTTTTTCCAAAAACGGCGGGAAGGTATGGGTACCGCCAAAATCGAAGGAATCGTCTGAATCACCTTCGCCCTGGTCATAATCTTCCTCATCCGGTGTCATCATTGGCAGATTTGCCATTTCATCGGTGATCTGATCCAGGTCATCTTCGGTGATGCCCATCTGGCGCATTAAGCCGTCAATCGGCTTGAGCCCCAGCTCACGGGCACATTTCAGGCAATAGCCTTCATTGGATGCGGAGCCTTCCTCCATCTTGGAGATAAACACGACTGCCACATTCTTGTGGCAGCGGGAGCAAAGTGGCATATGCATAGGGATATTTTTCCTTTCTTTGGTTGGGATTTAGGTGCTTTCGACTTTTCAGATACGCCCTAACTCCCGGAAAGCCTTCCGGCGCACCGGAAGGCATATGATTCTATGATTTCAGAGATCCGGCAGACGAATTGGATGCATTTTTCAGTCCTGTACCGGAACGGCTTCAAACAGGGAAACGCCGTCATTCCAGCCTACCAGCTTGCTGGCAATGGCAGATTCAGACATCACAGCCGGAGACAGTATGCCTGCATCGGAATACGCAGAGGGAACCACCAGCTTGATGGCCCACAGCACGATGGTGCACAGCAGCACGCCGGTAATCAGGCCTACCAGGCCGCCCAGCAGTGCATTAAACGAATGGATGACCGGCAGGCTGGCAATCAGATCCAGCATGCCCACAACCAGATGGATAGCGATGCGCAGTACAATAAAAGCAATGAAGAAAATCACAATATATGCCATGGATTCACCCACAGACCGGACGATGGCATCCAGCAGCGTACCTGCCGGGTCCTCACTGCTTTCCAGTGTCTCCGGAGAAATGCCATGGTCATTCAGGATGACCTGCAGATACCCGGAAATGCTGTTCCACAGGTCGTTTACGGAACCGGAATATTCCTGCAATTGGGGTACATGCCGGTTGACAGAGCCCGTCACAAAGGGAGCAAACATGGCACCTACCGGTTCCTTGAGCGTGGATGCCGCAAACAGCGCCACAACCAGAGCTGCCAGCGTGCCCAATGCACTGGCAATGGTGGCAATAAAGCCTTTCCGGAAGCCTGCAATCACATAAATTACGATAACAAGCAGTATCATCCAGTCAACAGTGGTCATATCTATCATTCCGTCCTTTCAGAGATATGGGATTAATCCTCGTCGGAATTCAGGTCTTTTAACGGATTTCCGATGGTCAGCACACGGGCCTGGGAATTAAACAGGGCAATGGCTGTACCGCCGGAACGCATATATACGCGGGAAACTCCCGCAAGATTGGTCTGCTGGTCAATTTCCCGCAGGCTTTTGGAGTAAAACGTCACCCGGTCACCGGTGAGCACCGCAAGTCTTCCGTCACAGTAGCTGATGGAATCCGGCTCCTCTGACAGGCTCAGCGGATTCCGGGATGCCATGCCCCGGGCATTAATCAGGGTAATTTCGGCACGGCTGTTCTGGGAGTAGGCTTCGGTTGCCAGTGCAATGCATTCATCCGAAAGATCAAAGGCAATCAGATCATCCGAAGCATAGTCCCTTTGATACCGGATCTGTCCGCTGCGGGAAATGACATAGGTTGCATTGTCACACACCACACAGACGGTATTATTGCCAAGGAATTTCATGCCCAGTACCAGATTGCTGTTCATATCCACCCCATTTTCCGGGCTTTCCGTGGAATTGATATCGGTAAAGAACAACTGGGAAGTCAGGCTCAGACCATCCTGCTTGAAGCAGAACAATGCCAGACGCTGCCCGTCAGCCGAAAGTACAGCTGACATAATATAATAGTCAGGAGAGGACCATTTATACAGCTGTTCATTGTCGATATTATATACGGTAACGGCACTTTTGTAGCCTGCTTCATCGGTAACAATGGCAACACTGCCGTCTGCTGCAATATCTGCATTGGTGATCGGAGAGGTCATGGTCTGGGAATACAGCTCGGACAGCGTATTGGTCACGGTAAACCGGTAAGCATTGCGGTCAAAAATCAGCAGGTACTGGTTGGACGCACGCATCACGGGATTGGCATAGGTCAGGTTCATTTCCATCTGGGAATAATTGCTGGGAAGCTCAAAATTCAGCGAATGATCCGAACAGATGGCAAGTCCATTGCCAAAGGGCAGGATGCATTTATTGGGTCCGGAAGGGTAAGAAATCACGGTGGTATCCCCTGCGGATACCAGAGAACCCGCCTGCAGGGAGGCCCGGATATTTTTCAGGCTGGCAGGGGTAAACAGCTGTAAATTGAGTGCCACAAATAACACCGATACAGCTGCCAGCAGCCATCCCACATAATGCCGGATGCGGTGCACCCTGCGCAGGGTTGGATTGTCACTGGTTTCCGTCAGGTAATCCCGGCGGGATCGGCGGATTTTTTTCATGACAGCAGACCTCCTGATCCGTTCCATTCCTCTGACAGCCGGAACGGGTCCAGCTCCGGTGTATCCTCATACCACAGCCGGCTCATATACAAGCCCTGGGGCGGCAGGGTAGGTCCTGCCTGTTCCCGGTCACAGCTGTCCAGAATCCGGCGGATGTGCTCCGGCGGGAATTTGCCCTGTCCCGCATACAGCAGCGTACCCGAAATGGCACGCACCATATTATACAAAAAGCCGTCCGCGGAAACACGGATGCGCACATAGCTGCCAAGGGTATCCACACTGCAGGTGAAGATTTCCCGTACGGTGGATTTGACCGGCGTTCCCATGGAACGCACTGCCGCAAAATCCTGTCTGCCGATAAAATACTGTGCCGCCTGCTGCATGGCAGCCACATCCAGCGGATAGGGATAAAAAAAACTGCGGCTTATGGCAAAGGGATCACGGATTCTGCCCGGACAGATCAGGTACGTATATTCCTTACGGGTGCAGGAAAACCGTGCATCAAAGGAATCCGGCACAACTGTGGCACCGGATACGGCAATATCCATAGGCAGATGGGCATTGATGGCAAGGGGCAGCCGATCCATGGGAATCGTACAATCCCCGTGGAAGTTTGCCACATACCGCCGGGCATGTACCCCTGCATCTGTACGGCCGACACCGGACACGGAAACCGGCTGTCCCAGCAGCTCCGAAATGCCTTCGGTTACTGTCTGCTGCACAGAGCTGGCATTCCGCTGGGTCTGCCAGCCATGATAGGCTGTGCCGTCATAGCTGAGAATAATGGCTATATTCAAAGGACATAGTTCCTTTCCTGAGAGATAAGTATAACAGGCGGCTATTACAAAAGTATGAACAATTCCTGATAGAAGGAAAAAAATCTTTTGGGATGCCGGCGGAAAACCATGGATTTTCCCGGCAAAAGCCCTGTCTCTTATAGAATACAGACCTCTGCGGAAAAATGCAACGGTCTCTGTGGCATTTTTTCCTGTTTTATGGTACGATAGCAGAGAAAGCAGGTGTGATACAACATTGGCAGCAACGAAAAAATCAACTTCGTCCACCAAAAAATCAACGACGAAGAAGAAATCCGCGTCCACCGGAACCAGACGCAAAACAGGTACCTCCTCCAGCGGCACCCGCAGGCGTTCCTCCACCGGCAGTACGACGCGCAAAAAAACAACACAACGAAAACAAACCCGCAAGCCTGTGGAACCCCAGCAGACCTGGAACCATGTGGCAGTAGGCATCAGCATGCTGCTGCTGGCAGTCATTCTGGTGCTGGCACTGTGCAGGCTGGATGGGATTCTGCTCACCGGGCTTCTGCGCCTGATCGGCGGACTCATCGGCTGGAGCACCAATTTCTTCTGGATTTTCCTGATGATCGCCGGTATGCTCATTCTGTGTGATATGCAGCCGGTACGGCTCCGGGTGGTGTGTATTCTGTTATTCCCGGTGTTCTGGAGTGCTTTGTCCCACTGCATCGTGGTTTATCCCCGGATGAGTTTTTCCTTCACCACACTGATCCAGCTGTGGCAGGAAGGACAGAACCTGCATTTGGGCGGTGTCATCGGCGGCATGATGGCCACCATCCTCAGCATTCTGCTGTCCTCCGCCGGTGCGAAAATTGTGCTGGTGGTTCTGATGGGCATGATGCTGTTTATTGTCTGCAATACCACCCCCGCCCGCATGGCTGCCGGAGTGAAGGAATTCTTCCGGGAGGATGTGGAACAGCTGCGGGAGCAGGATATGACCGTAATGCCCGCCAAAAGCAAACCGGCAGAGCAGAAAAAGCGTGGGAATCTGCTTACTTTCCTGCGCAATGAACGGGCAAAACGCAAGGCGGAACGGCTCCGGCAGGAACAGCAGGACAATGAACTGCGGGAGCGGGAGGATATGCCTCAGTCCATGCCCGGTGATATGATTGAACAGGAGGCCTTTGACCAGGCCCGGGAAGAAGCTGCTGCTGCATCCCGGGAGCGGTATGAACGCCGCATGGAAAAGAAACGCCGTCTGGCAGAGGTCATTCCGGATACCGGTGAGGATGTTACAGAATCCCCGGCAGAGATGCCCTGGGAGGAAGCGGCGCCGGTGCACAGTGACGCAGATGCACCTCCTGTACCGCCGGAGGAAGAGCCTGCTCCATCCCGGGAACAGATTCATGCTCAGGTACAGCAGGAAATTGCCGATGCCATGGAAGCACCGGTATCCGAATACCAGTACCCGCCGGTGGAGCTGCTGCAGGCAGCACCCAAAGCCTCCGGCGCCGGTGTGCGTGCCGAACTGAAAGACAGTGCGGAACGGCTGGTGGATACCCTGTCCTCCTTCGGCATTGATGTGCAAATCATTAATATTGTCCGGGGTCCGTCGGTCACACGGTTTGAAATCCAGCTGGAACGCGGCGTGAAATTTTCACGGATCACGGCGCTTTCCGATGACATTGCCCTGTCTCTGGGTGCGGATACCGTCCGCATTGCCCCGATTCCCGATAAACTGGCAGTGGGCATTGAGGTACCCAACAAAACCGTCCAGATGGTAGCCCTGCGGGATGTCATTGGCTCCCGTGCCTTTGAGAAATCCAAGGCGAACCTTTCCGTGGCGCTGGGCAAAGACATTACCGGTACGGCACAGGTCATTGATCTGGCAAAGATGCCTCATCTGCTCATTGCAGGTACCACAGGCTCCGGTAAATCCGTGTGTATCAATTCTATTCTCATTTCTCTGTTGTACAAGTCCTCTCCGGAGGACGTGCGGCTGATTATGATTGACCCAAAGATGGTGGAATTGGGGAATTATAATGGGATTCCTCATCTGCTCATCCCGGTGGTCACCGATCCCAAAAAGGCATCCGGTGCCCTGAGCTGGGCAGTCAGTGAAATGGAGCGGCGATATGCGCTGTTTGCCGCCACCGGTGTGCGCGGTCTGGAGGATTACAACCAGATTGTCCGCCAGCAGCTGGAGCAGCAGGCACAGGAGCCGGAAATCCAGATAGATGGAGAAGAATCTCCTGCTCCCTCCCGCCGTCTGGAGGTTCTGCCCCAGATTGTCATTGTCATCGACGAGCTGGCAGATCTGATGATGGTTGCGGCAAAGGAAGTGGAAACCTCCATCTGCCGCATTGCACAGAAGGCACGTGCTGCCGGTATGCATCTGGTGGTTGCTACCCAGCGTCCGTCCACCGATGTCATTACCGGTCTGATGAAGTCCAATATTCCTTCCCGTATTGCGTTTGCGGTAGCATCTCAGGTGGAATCCCGTATTATTCTGGATACCACTGGTGCGGAAAAGCTGATTGGCAAGGGTGATATGCTGTATTCTCCTATCAGCCTGAACAAGCCATTGCGTATTCAGGGCTGTTTTGTCAGCACGGAAGAAATTGAACGGGTCATTTCCCATGTCAAGCAGACCGGCAATGTGGAATATTCCCAGGAGGTTATCAACCACATTGAACGGCAGGCAGAAGCGGATTCCTCCGGTGACGGACTCCATGGCGCGGAGGATGAGGATGAACTGCTGCCGGAAGCCATTACCATTGTGGTGGAATCCGGTCAGGCATCGGTTTCCATGCTGCAGCGCCGCCTGAAGCTGGGCTATGCCCGGGCAGCCCGTCTGGTAGACCAGATGGACCAGCGTGGGATTGTCGGGCCTTTTGAGGGCTCCAAACCCCGGAAGGTATTATTATCCCGGGAGGACTGGATGCAGATGCAGCTGAGAAAGAAAATATAACAGAAGCTCTTGCATATTCTCCCAGAGTTATAGTAAGATAAGATCAGAATGCACAACATAAGGAGGTTTGACTCTCATGTCTTTCCGTAAGATTGAACCCACCGAGCTGCCGGGCAATGTCATTGATGAAATCTGCAACAAGTGGATGCTGCTGGCTGCCGGTAAGGAAGATGACTTTAACTTTATGACCATTAACTGGGGTATGATTGGTGAGCTGTGGTTTAAGCCGGCTGTTACCGTCTATGTCCGTCATTCCCGCCATACCTTTGGCTACATGGAGGACAATGACCTGTTTACGCTGACTGCCCTGAAGCCGGGTTATCAGAAGGCGCTGCAGCTGGCAGGCTCCAAGTCCGGTCGGGATATCGACAAGCTGAAGGAATCCGGTCTGACTGCTGCTATGGTTGACGGCTGCCCCACCTTTGAGGAAGCTGCTTATACCATCGTTTGCAAGAAGATGTATGCACAGGAGCTGCCGCCGGAAAACTGCACCGATATGCCGATTTTCGACAAGGCATACGAAGGCACCGATGATTACCATAAGATGTATATTGGCCAGATTGTCGCAGCCTATGTAAATGACTGATTCCGTGTCAGAAAACAGGAAAAAAGCCGCCGTTTCCCCTAAAAAGGAAGCGGCGGTTTTATGTTGTGCGTACAGGTCATTGCTGTCTGCATACCCACAGCCCCTAAGGAAGAGACTCACCGGCGAGTCTCTCCCTTAGGAATCCCACTCTGCCGCCAAGGGGGTTGGGTTACCCCCTTGGAACCCCCAATAATCACCGCGGGTGACCTTATATGCATCGCCGCCCGCTTGTTACCGCCGGGTCTTCCGCAGTTCGGCTTGCATTCCGTGGTTTATTCGTATCGTCTTGCAAAAACACGTCATGCAGAGGGAATAAACCAATATGCAACGCCGAACAGGAACAGAGAGGACAGAGAGTTTAACGCTGTACCGCCCACTTTCCCGGTTGGGATATCAATGAAACGGTTGCGTCAAAAAGCCTCCCTCCCCCACATCTCCCCTTGCAACCGTCCCGCCGGTGGATTATACTAAAAATAACCAAATCGTGAATGGAGTGACACAACCGATGAACGAAGTCATGCAGACAATCCTGAACCGGCATTCCTGCCGTACCTTTACCGATCAGCCCATTGAACCCGAAAAAATAGATGCCCTGCTCACCGCTGCCCTGTGGGCTCCCTCCGGCAGAAATGAACAGACTTGGCATTTTACTATGATTACCAATCCGGAAAAAATCCAGCGTCTGGCAAGTGCTGTCCGTGAAGCAGACAATCGTCCGGCATCCTATAATTTCTTTGCTCCTGCCGCATTCTTCATCGTATCCGGTGAACGGGATAACCGTAACTGCTTTTTAGATGGTGCCGCTGCCATGGAAAATGTCCTGTTGGCAGCAACTTCCCTTGGATTGGGAAGCTGTTGGATCAATCAGGTGCGGGATGTCTGTGACAATCCCCAGGTGCGGGCCATTCTGACCGAATATGGCGTACCGGAAAGCCATATTGTCAATGCTTCCGCTGCCCTTGGCTATGCGGCACAGCCGTCTGTGGTGCATGAACGCAAATCCGGTCTGGTTTCCATTGTGGATTGAGAGTAATACTCCCATAGATAACAACAAAGGAGGTTTTTTTGATGGATTTACAGCAGAAAATTGCTGCTCTGCAGCAGATGATTGACACATCCAAACGAATTGTCTTTTTTGGCGGCGCCGGTGTTTCCACGGAAAGTGGGATTCCGGATTTCCGCAGTGTGGATGGCTTATATAATCAGAAATATAAATTCCCGCCGGAAACCATCCTCAGTCATTCCTTCTTTCAGTCAGAAACCGAGGAATTTTACCGGTTTTATCAGGAAAAAATGCTGGAGCTTGATGCAAAGCCCAATGCTGCCCATCTGAAGCTGGCAGAACTGGAACAGGCAGGCAAGCTGTCTGCCGTCATTACCCAGAATATTGACGGCTTGCATCAGGCAGCCGGCAGCAAGCGGGTATATGAACTGCATGGTTCTGTTCATCGCAATTACTGCCAGCGCTGCGGTAAATTCTATGATGCCCATTATGTCAAAGCCTGCGGCGGCGTACCGAAATGTGAATGCGGCGGTATCCTCAAGCCGGATGTGGTGCTGTATGAGGAATCGCTGGATGACCGTTGTATTACCGACAGCATCCGTGCCATTGCCAAAGCGGATATGATGATTATTGGCGGTACATCTCTTGCCGTGTATCCTGCAGCGGGATTGATTCAGTATTTTAATGGTGAAAATCTGGTTGTCATCAATAAGGGACAAACGCAGCGTTCTACCGGTGCCAAGCTGACCATTGATGCACCCATTGGACAGGTATTGAACCAAATTGTGGTACGATAATCGCCAAATAAAAAATGCCCTCTGGTTTCCCGGAGGGCATCTTTTTTTATCTGTGAATGGTTGTTTGTTACCAAATAGGCTTATCCAACCTCATCTGGAAGTTCTTCGGTTTCCACCGTTTCATCTGCTCCCAGCAGAGCGGATGCACCCAGCAGACCTGTCTGCGGCCTGGTCGTGGTGGTATATTTTGCACCGATATATGCCTTTGCGCCATTGTAACGGATTTCATACCAGCCATTTGCCTTGCCATAGGTTTCTACTGCGGTATCCTTCTTCAAAACACCCAGCTTTTTACCGTTCATGCTTGCTTCTGCACGAATCCACAGGTCTGCAGTGGTATATACTGTGGTGGTCTGCACGGTTGCCGGCTTGGTTGTCGTGGTATATTTGGTTCCGATGTATGCCTTTTTGCCGTTGTAACGGATTTCATACCAGCCGTTTGCCTTGCCATAGGTTTCTACTGCGGTATCTTTCTTCAGCACGCCCAGCTTTTTGCCGTTCATGCTTGCCTCAGCCCGTACCCACAGGTCTGCGGTAGTATATACCGTTGTGGTCTGAACCGGTTTTGGCTTGGTGGTAGTGGTATATTTTGCGCAGATATAAGCTTTTTTGCCGTTATACCGGATTTCATACCAGCCGTTTGCCTTGCCATAGGTAGCCACTGCGGTGCCCTTTGGCAGCACGCCCAGACGTTCGGAATTAGTTGTTGCTGCGGCACGTACCCGCAGGTTTGCCGTGGTATATACTGTCGTGGTCTGCGCTGCCTGCGGCTTGGTGGTGGTAGTATATTTTGCGCTGATATAGGCTTTTTTGCCGTTATAGCGGATTTCATACCAGCCGTTCTTCTTGCCATAGGTTTCTACTGCGGTACCTTTTTTGAGTACACCCAGCTGTTTGGAATCCGTTGTTGCCCCAGCACGTACCCGCAGGTTTGCCGTGGTATATACGGTTGTGGTCTTAACAGCTTCTGCTGGCTTAGTAGCAGTAATATATTTTGTGCTGATATATCCGGTATGGCCCTTATATTCAATTTCAAACCAATCCTTGCTGATATATTTTCCCTCTACCGCAGTATTTTTTGCCAATGTGCCGAGCTTTGCAGACGTTGCGTCCGGTGCAGTACGCACATTCAATGCGTTTGCGGTAACATATACCGTCGTTAAGCCTTCAGGCTGTTCTGTGTCCTGAGCTGTCAAATATTTTTTATACACATAGCCGGTTTTCCCTTTATAGTTTACATGAATCCAGTTGCCGGAAGTGCCCAGTTTTTCCGCTGTTGCATTCTTGGGAAGGGTGCATACAACCGAAGCGTTATTGTCTGGTGCACTGCGCACATTTACATCTGTATTGGCAACCACATTTGCTGCCCATGCATTGACAGCCAGCATCACAGCTGCCAGTGTGCCTGTCAGCACATATTTCCATTTTTTCCGCATTGTCATAATGCTCCCTCCATTCTAGCATTTCGCTGTATATTGTTTGTACTCATATTGTAACATCCACAGGTTTACAATACAAGTCTGTTCTGGTTACAATTCTATAACACTGCCGTTTTTATTCTGTTTATTTTTGTGCAATCTGACACATCAGTGCGCGAAAGTATGCAAAAAAACAGGAGCCTGCCATGCAGCTCCTGTTTGGAATTATTTTTTTGTTTTTTGATATATTTATTTTTGCATTATTTCATGTCATAAAAGACCTTGAAGCCGTTATATGCGGCAAACAGATCCAATTTTGCAATGACTTCAAAAGGAGCATGCATACTCAATACCGGAACACCGCAATCCACTGTGTCAATATTACGGTTTGCCATGAACATGGCAACGGTTCCGCCGCCGCCCTGGTCTACCTTACCCAGCTGACCGGTCTGCCAGATGACACCATTCTGGTTGAATGCATACCGCATCTTTGCCATCAGCTCTGCTGTGGCATCCGAGGAACCGGACTTACCACGGGAACCGGTATACTTTACCAGCGCTACGCCGCAGTTGGCACGGGCATCATTGCGCTTTTCCGATACCTGAGGATAATTCGGGTCAAAGGCGTTGCATACATCCGCAGACAGACAGGTGGACTGCTCAATGCATGCGTCAAACAGGGTGCCATCGGTACGGCACAAATCAGCCACCAGCGTATCAAAGAACCGGGACTGCATGCCGGTCACGCCATCCGAACCGATTTCTTCCTTATCTACGAGAATTGCCATGGCAGTTTTCTGGGGAATCTCCTCCAGATCCAGCAGGGCAGTCGCTGCCGGATAAGAGCATACCCGGTCATCATGACCGTAAGCACCTACGAAAGAACGGTCAAAGCCCACGTCTGATGCCTTAAATGCGGGGACACAGCTCAGCTCCGCAGACAGAAAGTCCTCCTCTGTGATGCCATACTCCTTGTTGAGGAATTCCATAACCCACAGCTTGATCTTGTCTGACGTTTCGATATCTGACCGGGAAGGCTTGGAGCCCACTAGCACATTCATGGACTCCGCATCAATGCCCTTCATCATGGTCTTACCCATCTGATCTGTTGCCAGATGAATGAGCAGATCGGTGATGACAAACACCGGATCGCCCGGCTTGTCACCGATGCGGACATTGATGGTTTCTACGCCGTTTTCGGTCACATGGCATACCACACCCCGCAGCTCCATCGGGATAGTCGTCCACTGGTATTTCTTGATGCCGCCGTAATAATGGGTTTTAAACAGTGCCATGCCGTTGTCCTCATACAGCGGAATGGTACGGATATCAATACGCGGTGCATCCAGATGGGCAGCTGCCAGGTTGATACCCAAACGCATGCCCTCTTTACCGATTACGAAGAGTATAATTCCTTTATTTCTATTGATTTTGTAATACTTATCGCCGGGATGCAGCTCCATGCCCCGCTCATAAGCAGCAAAGCCCTTGGCCTCTGCCATTTCCTTCAGACGGGCAACTGCGTCGCGCTCGGTCTTGGCTTCATCCAGAAACGCTTTATAGCCCTCCGCATAGTCCATCATGGCAGCCTGATCCCTATCGCTCATGCGGTCCCAGCCTGTCTTTTTGTCATAAAACAGTTTGTTTTCCATTATGATACTTCCTTTCCGGAAATTTTACAGGTTTCACCTGAGAGCTATCTGAAAATCTGGAAAATGCAGTAAAAATGTTCCACTTTTCAGATATGCCCTGGGTTTACCCTAAAATATCGTCATAAATCCGGCGCACCTGGGCATACAGGCTGTCCAGATCCCCGTCATTGTGAACCACATAATCACAGCGTTCTTCATAGAATGCATCAGGCTTCTGTGCATCAATGCGCAAAGCGGCATATTGTTCTGTGATGGCATCCCGTGCCATAATCCGGGCAATCCGGGTTTCCCGCCGGGCAAGTACTGCACAGGTTGCATCACACAGGGCATCCATTCCTGCTTCAAACAGCACAGGAGCATCATAAATGCACAGCTGGCAGCCCTGGGCTTCAAACGCTGCAAAGGCATCCCGTGCTGCCTGCCGGATATATGGATGGGTGATGGCGTTCAGCTGTAACAGCTTCTGGGGATCAGCGAATACAATGGCACCCAGCTTTTTGCGGTCAAGTTTCCTATCTGTTGATAAGACATCTGAAAATACAGATTGTATTTCCTCCAGCATGGGGGTGCAGGTATCGCACAGCCTCCGATAGGAAGCGTCTGCATCCATCACACCGCAGCCCAACTGGGCAAAGGCGGCGCTGGCGGCACTTTTTCCCGTGCCGGAGCCGCCGGTCAATCCGAGGATTTTCATGTATTGTCCTCCGTCAGGTCGATGACATGGAAGCCTGCGGCTTTCCGAATCCGATTGGACACTGCAAGACCGATGCCATCCGCCGGTGGGCACTGGGCATAAATTTCTGTGCAGTCGGTTGTATCAAACCGGCGCAGCGCATCAAAAATTTCCCGTGCCTGTTCCGCCGCATCATCCGATGGGCCAAAGGTTTCCACCACTGCTGCCCCTGCAAAGCGCGGTGCGCAGTCATCAAAGCACAATACACCAGAGTTTTCCCCAAGCTGTGCATAAATATAATTTGCGCTGGCTTCCGGCGTACCGAAAACCACGGTAACCGGTGCTTTGGGGGCATAATGCCGGTATTTCATGCCGGGAGCGGAGACTTTTTCCGTGTCATCAATTTTTTCCCGCAGGGCACGGTCCACCTCCACGGTACCCAGCACCTGTTCCAGCTGTTCCAGTGAGATACCGCCCGGACGCAGCAGTCTCGGGCGCTCGCCGCACAGGGAAACTACGGTAGATTCTACGCCTACCGAACAGGGACCGCCATCCACAACTGCCGCAATTTTGCCGTTCAAATCCTCCATCACATGCTGTGCTGTGGTGGTAGACGGACGGCCGGAGGTATTGGCAGAGGGTGCTGCCAGCGGTACACCTGCGGCACGAATGATGGCCTGTGCCATGGGATGGGAGGGAAAACGAATACCAACAGTATTTAAACCTCCTGATGTTACCATAGGTATTCTATCCTGCTTGGGCAGGATGATGGTCAGCGGACCGGGCCAGAATGCATCTGCCAATGCCTGTGCTTCCGGCGGAAATTCCGTGGCAATATCCTTGACACTTTCCAGATCCGCGATATGGACGATTAAGGGATTGTCCTGAGGACGACCCTTTGCCTCAAAAATCCGGGCAACCGCCATCGGGTCCAGCGCATTTGCCGCCAGACCATAAACGGTTTCCGTGGGGATTCCTACGACTTCACCGGCACGCAGCAGCGCTCCGGCCTGTTCCAGCGCCGTCGCATCCTCCGACGGGCGCAGAAGCTTGGTTTGCATCGTATCACCTTCTGTATTACATATAGTAGTATTATCTTTGTATTATTCTAATAGGATTACTGTTCCATCTTTGCCAGCTTTTCTGCCTGGTCAGTGGTAATCAGTGCATCCAGTACCTCGTCGATGTTGCCGTTCAAAAAGCTGTCCAGCTTATACAGGGTCAGCTTGATGCGGTGCTCAGAAATCCGGTTTTCCGGGAAATTATACGTCCGGATACGTTCTGAACGGTCACCTGTACCCACCTGGCTGCGGCGTTCTGCCGCAATGGCATCCTCCTGTTCCCGCTGCTTGATCTCAAACAATCGGGAACGCAGTACCTTGAGGGCTTTGTCCTTATTTTTGAACTGGCTTCGCTCATCCTGGCATTCCACCACCATACCGGTAGGCAGATGGGTGACACGGATGGCAGAAGAGGTTTTGTTGATGTGCTGTCCGCCCGCACCGGAGGAACGGAAGGTATCAATTTTCAAATCCTTGGGGTCAATGGTCAGCTCCACATCGTCAACCTCCGGCAGCACGGCAACCGTGACCGTGGAGGTATGCACACGTCCCTGGGATTCGGTTTCCGGCACACGCTGTACCCGGTGCACACCGCTCTCATATTTCAGCCGGGAAAATGCGCCGTCTCCGTCAATACTGAATGTAATTTCACGGAAACCGCCCAATTCCGTCTCTGTATCGCTGATGCGCTCGGTTTTCCAGCCCCTTGTATCCGCGTACATGGTGTACATACGGTACAAGGAGGCTGCAAACAGTGCCGCTTCCTCACCGCCTGCACCGGCGCGGATTTCCATAATGACACTGCGGTCATCATTGGCATCTTTCGGCAGCAGCAGCAGTTTCAGCTCCTGTTCCAGCTGCTCCATGCTCTCCCGGCTGACTGACAAGGTTTCCTGTGCCAATGCCCGCAGCTCCGGATCACCGCCGGCTTCCTCCAGCAGTTCTCTGGCATCCGCTTCCTCCTGGCATGCACTGCGATACCTGCGGTATGCTGTGATAATCGGCTCCAGATTGCTCTGTTCCTTTGCCAGTGCAGCTGCCCGTGATGGGTCCTCATATAATTCCGGACTGGCGAGCAGACTTTCCAGCTCGTCATACCGGTCAGCAAGCCCTTCCAGTTTTTCCAGCATGAATATTCAACTCCATGTAATATTATTTCTTTATTATACATATAGTGTATTATTACAATATGTATTATTATCTTGCTTTTTTACTTATTGCCGATCCACAGACCAAAACTCATCTGTAAATCATCCTCTCCATTCAGCTGAATGGACAGGCATTGGGTTGGTTTTTTCTTTCCAAACAGGCGGTCCAGTGTGAACTGCTCCAGCTGGTACAAATTTTCCTCACAGAAATAGGCAGTGCTGCCATTTTCAATCCGCAGCGTATAGGTCACTGTACCGCTGCCCTGAATGACAGCCTTCTGCCGTTCATCCAGCAGATATAAAGCTTCAATATATCCGCCCAGCAGGGCACGCAGGCCAGTGAGAAACTGCGGCGCATAAGCTTCCGCAATCCGCAGCTCTGCCAGCTGGAAATGGTCGTTGTCCGTGGCATGCAGGCCACAGGGTACAGAATAGCTTGTCATAACCTTTTCCCTCCTGTTTGTGAGTATACTCTATTATTTTTACCAGTATCCGCGCAAAATCAGCTTGATAACCGAAAAATATTCCCGGATATACATTAAGCCGCAGGCTGCCGGATTGCCCTCCGGCGCTCCGATGACCGATGGCGTCAGGCCGCAGTTTGCCATAATATGCCGGATGCGGAACAGATGGAACCGGCTGGAGACCACCGTCACATGCCGGGTATCCCAGCCCTTTTGTTCACAGATTTCCATGGCATTTTGGATATTTTGGATGGTATCCCGCGAAGCAGTTTCCTTTGTGATCCGGCTGGCATCTGCCCCATTTGCTGTCATCCAGTTGTACATGGCTTCCGCTTCCGGCAATGGTTCATCACTGCCCTGTCCGCCGCACACAATCACCTGTGCCTCCGGATATTCCTCCATGGCTTCCATACCGGCAATCAGCCGGTTGCGCAGGTTGACGGTAGGCT
This sequence comes from uncultured Clostridia bacterium, assembly GCA_945872165.1. Classification (GTDB taxonomy): domain Bacteria; phylum Bacillota; class Clostridia; order Oscillospirales; family Butyricicoccaceae; genus Butyricicoccus_A. The sequence goes on from CAMBYS010000009.1 coordinate 18,333, forward strand.
GGTCGCCATGCAGCCCGCCGCCCAGAATACAAATGACTTCTACGGGTTCCTGAGGTTCTGACCGGATGCCGGAGACAATCATGCCTTCTACCACCACAAAGGACACCAGCCATACCATAAAAACCGTATTGCCGATGCGGAGCAGCCATTTAGCGGCTTTTCCCATGGAATCCGGTCGCTCCCGAAGCTGGTACAGCTTCCACATGGCACCGGTGCACAGACACAGCGTCACGAAAAACAGCAGACCAAACCGCCATGTGGTGGTGGCAAATGGAGCACAGATCAGGCTGGCAATCAGGCTCACCATGCAAAGCACCTGATACAGCCGTTTCATGCCTGCATCTCTTCCAGTTGTGCGGACAGCTCTTCCCATTGCTCCATCAGCTCCATCAGATTGGTTTCAATTTCCTCCTTCTGGTTGGACAGTTCCATCAGTTTTCCTGCATCGCTGGCAGCTTCCGCCATCTGTTCATCCAATGCAGCACTCTGCTCCTCTGCTGATGCGATTTCCCGTTCCAGTTTGGCAATTTTCTTTTCCAATTGCTTGGTGCCGCCCTTTGGCTTTGGTTTTTCCTTTTTGGGCTTTGGCATGGCAGCAGCCGCTTTTTCTGCTGCTTTTTGCTCACGAAAAGCGAGATATTGTTCATAATTGCCGGTAAAGTCAATCATTTCACCGTCCATCAGCACAATAATGCGGTTGGCAAAACGGGAGACAAAATACCGGTCATGGGAAACAAACAGCAGTGTGCCGGTAAAGCTTTCCACAGCTTCTTCAATCCATTCACGGGACAGAATATCCAGATGGTTGGTGGGCTCGTCCAGTACCAGCATATTCAGCTGGTCATACATCAGCTCACACAAACGCAGACGGCTTTTCTCACCGCCGGACAGCTTGGATACCGGTTTGAGCTGTTCCTCTCCGGAAAACTGGAATCGTCCCAGACGGTTTCTGGCAGTTTGTGGGGTGACATTTTTCTCATAAATCAGTGTATCCACCAAGGTACGATTTTCATTTTCAAAATGCACCACCTGAGGCAGATATGCCGGTTTCAGACCATCGCCCTTTTTGACGGTGCCTGCATCTGCTTCCTCCAGACCCAGGATAATATTCAGCAGTGTGGTTTTGCCGGTGCCGTTATCTCCTAAAATGGCAATGCGTTCCCCATTTTTTACATTGAAGGTGACATCGTTGAGTATCTGCCGGCCATCGAAGCTCTTACAAATGCCGCGTACCTTCAGGACATTTTCGGTTTCATAATTGGGATCACCGAACTGCATATTCATTTTTTTCTGCTGCTTTGGTCGGTCTGCCACCGTCATACGGGCAATGCGTTTATCAATGGAAAAGGCACGTTTATGCATTTTTTCTGTGCCCCACTGGTGCATTTTGCGGGATTGATCCTGTAAACGCTTGAGTTCTTCCATCTGGTTTTCATGCTCCGCCATACGCTGGGCAAACCGCAGCTTGCGTTCCTCTGCATAGTAGCTATAGGAACCCGCATAGAAATCCGCATGTCCGTCAAACAGCTCAATGATCCGGTCACAGCACTGGTCAAGGAAATAACGATCATGGGAAATGGTGACCACGGTGCCTTTATAGTCATTGAGAAAATCACCCAGCCATTGTACCGCATCCAGATCCAAATGGTTGGTGGGCTCGTCCAGCAGCAGGATATCTGTATCCTCTAAAATGATACGGGCCAGATTCACACGGGTTTTTTCACCGCCGGACAACACATCAAACCGCTGTTCCCGCATTTCCTTTGGGATTTCCAGACCATTGCACACTTTATTTACTTCAAAGTCCAGTGCATAGCCGCCCATGGCTTCAAATTCCGCCTGTAATGCGCCATACTGGCGGAGTAAATTGGAGTCATCGTTTTTTTCCATCCGGCGTTCCAGCTCATGCATCCGGTCTTTGATATCATCAATACGATGGAAGGCGGAACGCAGGATCTGTTCCACCGTATCCTCCGGGTTATATACCGGAATCTGGTCAATCATGCCCACGGTACGATCCTTTGCAATGGAAATTGTACCGGTTTCATATGGCAGCTCACCGGTCAGCACCCGGAACAAAGTTGTCTTGCCTGCACCGTTTGGACCTACAATGGCTACCTTTTCCCCGGGGAAAATATCAAATGTGATGTCATATAAAATTTGGTTTTCTCCAAAATATTTATTCAGTCCTGAAATACTGATATCTGCCAAACAATCATTCCCTTCTTTCTTGATACGATTATGGGGTTGCCGTTTTATTTCCTGTGAAAGGATTTCATCCGACAATTTGTATGTTTCTGCTCTGTAAACACTTTTTTCTACTGCAAAGAGAGCACCAAGGTTCTCTCTTTGCAATCTCTTTCCTTTTCCCTCATCGGTACGGACCGCCGTCTGCTCCCATACAACAAAAGCAGCCGACGGTCTATGGGGATTGCGGACAGAGATTGCACAGCTGTAACCGTTACCTTGGCAGCCTCATATGGGAAGGAAAACCCATGCCCCATGAAAAAGAAAAGACCGCGCAGAGAGCGCGGTCTTCTGCTGTCCAAAAAAAATTGTTTATGCAGCAAACTTTTTATGCCTTCTCCGGCTCCTCAAAGTTCTCACCAAAGGTCTCTACCGTCACACGCTTCATCACCTGCGGCTTGAGCGGCTTATCATTGTAGTTGGTACGAACCGAAACGATACGATCACAAACATCCATACCGGTGATAACACGGCCAAAGGATGCATACTGTCCATCCAGATGCGGTGCGTCCTCTACCATAATAAAGAACTGGGAACCAGCGGAATTCGGGTTCATCGCACGTGCCATGGACAGAACACCACGGGTATGCTTCAGCTCATTATTAAAGCCATTCATCAGAAATTCACCGTTGATGCAGTAGCCCGGGCCACCCATACCAGTGCCTTCCGGATCACCGCCCTGAATCATGAAGCCCGGAATGACACGATGGAATACAGTGCCGTCATAAAATCCCTTGGATACCAGGCTGACAAAGTTGCGTACTGTGTTCGGTGCAGTTTCGGCGTACAGTTCAATCTGAATTTCGCCGCCATCTTCCATCTCAATGGTGACAATCGGATTTGTCATGGAATTATAATCTCCTTTTTTTCTTCAGCGTGGAGCCTCATTCGCTCACACCAGTTGTAATACGGAAAGGGTGCCGACAAAGCCGACACCCGCAGTTTTGTATGTTACTATTGTAGCAAATCCATTCCCATGTGACAAGGGCTTTCCTGTGAATTTCAGGCTTTTATACCTGTTTTAACGGCATAATAATCGCTGCCGCAATATAGAAAATCAATCCAATGCCACTGCTGCACAAGGTTGCCAGAACTGCCAGCAGCCGGATCACCGTCACATCCAGATTCAAATAATCCGCAAGCCCTGCGCATACGCCGCAAAGCATTTTGCCTTCTTCCAGACGATATAATTTCCTCGGTTCCATAACATGTACCTCCTCTTTGAATTTTGTTGAAAATTACTTTTTCCCGCCGGATAAATGCCAGTTATCCCCAACATGTGGATAACTCTGTACACCTTTCACTTCAATGGTCAAAGCATCCCTGCTTACTTCGTTGTCAGCTTCACTGAAATGCTGCCTGCATCACAGTCAAAAGTCAGCATATCCGTACCAGCTGCACCGGGCAGGTCTGCAGAAACCGTATCTCCAAAGCCATTATGCTTGAGTGCCTCCTGACCATTGACCAGCACACTGATTTCACCTGCATCCACATCACCGCTCACATGCCCGATGCTGGAATCTTCCAGATCCAGCTCAATGCCGCCGGCATCACATTCCAGATCCACCGGTCCCAAAGTCTGTCCGGCAAAGGTAATCCCACCGGCATCCACATCCAGATCCAGCCGCCCGGTATGCACATTCTCAAATTCTGCACTGCCGGCATCTACATTGCATCGGACAAAATCTGCTGCCGTTACATCATTTACTGTGATAGAACCTGCATCCAGCTCAATCTCCAGATCGGCAAGGCTGGTTTCCTGCAAAGTCAGTGTAATTCTTGCCGGTTTGGTTCGCCACCACCAGCCATTTCTCTGCTTTTGTGAAATCTTCAGGGTATCTCCCTGCCGTTCCCACTTCACATCTTCCCCACCGGTCAGGCTGTTGGTTGTGCCGGTTTTCACCACGCATTCCGCACTGTCAATATCCAGTACCAAATGTTCAATGTTCATATTTTGATCCAGTGCCTTATCCTCTGCTTTTTCTTGATACTGCACCGAACGCAGAGAAGAAACGCCATCCTTCCATGAAAAATCCTTCGCTCCCATACCAACTGCCGCAAAACAGCAAACTGCACCTGCGGCAAACAAAGTCAGGGCAATGATCGTTGCTTTTTTCATATCCGTATACCTCCTGTCTCAAGAAAGATGTAAGATTCTGCGAATAAACTGTACAATCCCGCGGATCATCCCCGGAAAAACGGCACAAAACAGGTATTTTGTCAGTTGTCCCAACAGTACACCGCATGCTGCGCAAATCAATGCGAGTCCAAGCAGCAGCAGCGCTATCATGGGATTGGCAGATACATATACACCTGCGGCAAACAACAGGGCAAGCATACCAGCCCATGCCACCAGATCCAAGGCAGGTACCAGAAAAAATACTGTACATACCGCACAAATCAGAGCAATCAGGATGCCGCTAATTCCACCGATGACCCCCACGCCAACCGGTGCAATCACACAAGCCGCCACAAGCAACAATATCAGCAGCAACAATTTCTGTCCATTGTCCAATGACCGGAACCAGTCTCCCATACTGCTGTTGTTCTTCTGTCCCGATGTCTCTTTTGAATTTCCTTCATGGGGATTGTTGGGACGCTGTGCGATATCCCGATAATCCCGCAAAATATCTGCCGCTACCTTTTCCGGTGCCCCAAGCTGCTGTAAAACCTCCTGTTCCTTTTCCGGTCCGGCTTCATCAAAATAATTTTCATAATATTCCACAGCCCTGCGGCATTCTTCTGCGGGCATTCCCTGCAGCGCCTGTTCCAGCTGTGACAGAAATTCCTTTCGGTTCATTCCTTTTTCCCTCCTGCAAACAACAAGGCTTCTATGCCATTGCGATATTGATGCCAGTCCCTGCGGTACTCCGCAAGCTGCTGCCGCCCCATAGGCGTAATGGCATAATATCGTCGGTTTCGTCCGTCAAATGCCCGATCATATACGGTTAAATCCCCATTTTTCTCCAACCGGCGCAATACCGGATATAAGGTGGATTCTGATACATTGAGTTTACTGCGTACCTGTTGGGTAATCCGGTAGCCATATGCATCCTCCATTTCCAGAACGGATAACACAACAGCATCCAGTAATCCCGCGGAAATTGGAAACGACATGGTATCACCTCTTTCTTTATAATATTATATGTCATATAATATTATCCGTCAAGCTACAATATGGTAACATGGGATTCTTTTCCTGTTATCCCCTGGTTTTGCACATCCCCAGCTGTTTTTCCATAAAATTTTCCCATACCTGTGTATAACTTCCGGCAATAGGGGGAAAATATTCCTGTCAGGTGATTACAAATAGATGAGTTTCTCCAAAATATCACAAAAAATCGCGCATAATCTGATTACTCCTTGTACACTGTCATTTTGAACAGTCTGTTATTCCGGGATTTTTCAGGGTATTTTGTCTGAAATTTTCCATATCTCACGATATCTTCCCGATATTTTGTGTACAACTCTGCTCTTATCCACAAATTCACAAGGTTATCCACCGATTTTCACGATTCTATGTGGATAACTCTGTGGAAATGTGGATAACTATTCGTATAACGGTCTTTTGTCAATGCGGCAGAACATAAAAATTTACAAAAATGGAGGCACATTTATGCCAGATACCCAATCAGAACATGAAAAACAACCGGATACCGGTTCGGTGACAACCCATTCTCCCCGCGGCAATATTCATTGCATTACCATTATCGGTACCATTGAAGGGCATCAGGAAGCACCGGAAACCACCAAGACAACCAAATATGAACATGTCCTGCCACAGTTGGCTGCCATTGAGGAAACCGAAGAAATTGACGGTCTGTTAATCCTGCTCAATACTGCCGGCGGAGATGTGGAAGCTGGTCTTGCCATTGCAGAGCTGATTGCAGGCATGAAAAAACCGACCATTTCCCTTGTCCTTGGCGGCGGGCATTCCATTGGCATTCCGCTGGCAGTTGCTGCACAGCGGACACTGATTGCACCCTCTGCGTCTATGATGCTGCATCCGGTACGCATCAATGGAACGGTCATCGGTGCACCTCAGACTTTTGAATATTTCCGGCAGATTCAAGGACGGATTACCCGGTTTATTGTAGACCATTCCTCAGTAAACGAATCCGAATTAACCCGTTTTATGATGCAGACAGATGCGCTTGCCGCAGATGTTGGAACGGTACTGGGGGCACAGGAAGCTGTGGAGCTGGGACTGTGCGATGCCGTAGGCACTCTGCATGATGCCCTGACCTGGCTGCATGAACGGGTGAAAGAACGAAAAGCTCAAAATCCGAAGGAAGTTGAAACATAAATCTGAGGTATCAAGCGCTAACGACGCAGTAACAGATCAAACAGACAAAAAAATCCCCCAACGGAAACCCGTCGGGGGATTGATCTCAGCTCATCGTAACGTCATTGGGGACAAACAGACAGACCTGTTTGTCTGGCTGTTTGTGCTCGCGGGAGCGAGCCAGACGTTTCTTTTGCCAAGCTTTTCTTTTTGCAAAGAAAAGCGGGAAAGCGGGATTACTTCGCAGCCTTAGCAGCCTTGATGGTCTCGATCATCATCGGAACAACCTTGAACAGGTCGCCGCAGATGCCGTAATCAGCTACGTCGAAGATCGGAGCAGACTCAGACTTGTTAACTGCGATGATGCAGCCGGAATCCTGCATACCAGCCTTGTGCTGGATTGCGCCGGAGATACCCAGTGCAATGTACAGGGTCGGATGTACCGTCTTACCAGTCTGACCTACCTGATGGTCTGCAGTCAGCCAGCCGCTGTCGATTGCTACACGGGAGCCGCCTACTACGCCGCCCAGTACTTCTGCCAGCTCTTCTGCCAGTGCAATACCCTTTTCTACGTCCTTGGAAATACCACGGCCTACGGATACAACTACATCAGCGCCGATCAGGTCTACCAGCTGCTTCGCTTCCTTGACAATCTCAACTACCTGAGTCTTCAGCTCATCAGTCTTAACTTCGTACTTCTCAACCTTGACTGCTGCTGCCTTAGCTTCGTCATAAACGCCCTTCTTCAGAACGCCCGGACGTACAGTAGACATCTGCGGACGGAAACGCGGGCAGATAATGGTTGCCATCAGGTGACCGCCGAATGCCGGACGGGTCATCTTCAGGTTGCGGTCATCCATCTTGATACGGCCAGCTGCTACCATCTGGTCAACATCCAGCGTGGAGTTTTCCTTCAGGAAGTCTACATACTTGCTGGTCTCTACATCCAGATGGGTGCAGTCTGCAGTCAGACCGGTGTGCAGGCGAGCTGCGCAGCGCGGGCCCAGGTCACGACCGATGTTGGTTGCGCCAATCAGTACGATTTCCGGCTTCAGATCCATTACTGCATTGCAGATGACATCTGCATATGCATCAGTGGTGTAATCCTTCAGGCACGGATCATCGCACAGGATTACCTTATCTGCGCCATATGCGCCAATTTCCTTTGCCAGGCCTTCTACATTGTCGCCCAGCAGCAGGCCTGCCAGCTCTACGCCCAGATCGTCTGCCAGCTTGCGGCCTTCGGATACCAGTTCAAGAACGGTGCTCTGCAGTTCGCCCTGACGCTGCTCACAGAATACCCAAACGCCCTTGAAATCCTTCATGTTCTCTCCGGAATTCTTAAATTCAGCCATTTGTTGTTTCTCCTTTCAATTAAATGATGTGCTTTGCCAGCAGCTTGTCAACCAGTACGTCAACAGTCTTCTGGTCAGCGCCCTCGAGCATCTCGCCCTGTCCCTTCTGCGGAGGAGTGAACGAAGCAAAGATGTTGGTCGGAGAACCCTTCAGGCCGATGGTGTCCAGCTCGATCAGCGGATCATCCTTCAGCGTGTTGAAGTCGAATACAGACATCGGCTTGCTGTAGGTTTCGAAAATACCGCCTACGCTCATGTAACGCGGGGTGTTCAGTTCCTTGATTGCAGTAATCAGGCACGGAGTCTCTGTCTTGATGGTCATGTAGCCATCTTCCAGCATTCTCTTTACGGTTACTTCACGGCCTTCTACCTTGATGTCAGCTGCATAAGTAATCTGCGGCAGACCCAGCTTCTCTGCGATCTGCGGGCCAACCTGTGCGGTATCACCGTCGATTGCCTGACGGCCGCACATAACAATGTCGTCATCCTCGATGCCGATCTTGTTGATTGCTGCTGCCAGGATCTGGGAGGTTGCGAAGGTATCGGAACCGCCGAATTCACGGCCGGATACCAGTACTGCTTCGTCTACGCCCATTGCCATGATCTCACGCAGCATGCCTTCTGCCGGAGGAGGACCCATGGTAACTACGATGGTCTTGCAGCCGGTCTGATCCTTCAGTGCCAGTGCTGCTTCGATTGCATTCTTATCATCCGGGTTGATGATGGTAGCCATAGAAGCACGGTCCAGAGTGCCGTCCGGCTTGACAGCTACCTTACCAGAAGTATCCGGAACCTGCTTTACGCATAC